>JAAZOP010000239.1 GCA_012797735.1 Myxococcales bacterium | reverse complement strand
CTGGAGGCGGCTCTGGCCGACGGAGCCGCCGCGCTCGAGCGCCTCGCCGGCGAGCGGGACGCCGCGGCCGCCGCCGGAGAAACGCTCGAACGGACCGCGGCGGATCTCGCCGGGGAGGTCGAGGCGGCCCGCCGGGAGCTGGACGCCGCGACGGCCGAGCAGGCGGGCGAGCGCGAGACGGTGGCGGCGGCCCGGGCGCGCTTCGACGCCGCCGGCGCGCTGGTCGAAAGCCTCGAACGCCGGCTGGCCGATCTCGCCCGCGAGAACGAACAGGCGGATCTCGAGGCCGACCGCAACGCGGCGGCCTGGGGCGAGGCCCGCGGGCGCATCCTCCGCACCGCGCTCGAACTGGAGGACCTCGCCACCGAGCACCGGCAACGCGCCGACGCCCTGGCGATGGCCCAGGCGTCGTTCGAGACCCAGCGCTCCGCGATCCTCGAACGCGAGGCGACCGTGCGGGAGCGGCGCGAGCGGCAGGCGGCGCTGGCCGGCCGGGTGGCCGAGACGCGGGCCGAGGCGGAGGCGGCGTTGCGCGAGGTGCGGTTCCTCGACGAGCGGTTGCGCGAGCGCCACCAGGCGACGCTGGAAGAGGCGGTCGCCGCCCACCACGCGGCGCCCCCGCTGGACGAGAACGCGCGTCGCCGCGCCGAGGAGTTGCGCCGGCTGCTCGAACGGATGGGCGGAGTGAACCTGCTGGCGATCGAGGAGTACCCCGAGGCCGCGGCGACGGTCGAGGAGTGGACGCGGCAGAAGGACGACCTGGAGAAGGCGGTGGCGGACCTCCGCACGGCGATCGCGAAGATGAACCGCGAATCGCGACTGCGTTTCCGGGCCACCTTCGACGCCGTGAACGAGCAGTTCCAGCGGCTGTTCCCGAGGATGTTCCGGGGCGGCCGCGCGTACCTGCAGCTCACCGAGTCCGAGGATCTCCTCGAGGCGGGGGTCGACATCGTGGCCCAGCCGCCCGGCAAGAAGCTGCAATCGATCGAACTGCTCTCCGGCGGCGAGAAGGCGCTCACCGCCGTCTCGCTCGTCTTCGCCCTCTTCCTCTACAAGCCGAGCCCGTTCTGCGTGCTGGACGAGGTCGACGCGCCGCTGGACGACGCCAACGTCGGCCGCTTCTGCGATCTGATCCACGACCTGGCCGACCGGACCCAGTTCATCGTCGTGACCCACATCAAGCAGACGATGGAACGGGCCGAGGTGCTGTACGGCGTGACGATGGAGGAGCCGGGCGTCTCCAAGATCGTCTCCGTGCGGCTGCGCGACGGGGTGGCCTCGGCCGAACCGCGCGGCGCCGTCGCCGCCGGAGCCGCCTGAGCGCTACTCGCCCCCCGGAACCTCGCCCGCCAGGAAGACCAGCTTGAGCAGGGCCAGGCGGCTCTGGTAGCGCTGCACGGCCAGGTTGATGCGCGCCTGGTTGACGCGCTGCTGGGCGTCATCGACGTCGAGGCTCGTGGCCGCGCCCGCCTGGAAGCCGGCCTCCGCCAAGCGCAGCGCCTCCTCGGCCAGGCCGACCTGCCGTTCGGCCGTGGCGATCGTGGTCAGCGACGACTCGTAGGCCCGGAAGGCCGACCGGATCTCGGTGTCGATCGACAGCAGCGACGCTTCCAGATCGTCCTCGGCCTTGCGAATCTCCGCCCGCCGCTGGTCCAGCAGGCCGTAGCGCGACTGGTCGTAGATCGGGATCGACAGCACGAACACCAGCGCCCAGGCGTTGCGGCGGCCGCCGAAACCCGCGGGGTCGGTCAGCTCCGACTGGAGCTGCCAGGCCAGCGACAGCGACGGGTAGAACGCGGCCCAGGCCGACTCCAGGTTCTGCTCCGCCAGCGCCACCTGCAATCGCCGGAGCTCGACGTCGGCGCGCCCCTCCGCCGCCCGCTCGACCAGCTCCTCCGCGCTCGCGGGCGCCTCGGGGTCGTTGTCCGGCACCACCGGGAGCGGCAACTCGTCCATCACCAGCAGGCCCGCCAGCGCCTGCCGCGCGTTGTCGAAGCCCAGCAGGGCCGCCTCGTGGGCCAGTCGCGCCGTTTCCATCTCGAGTTCCGCGCGGGCGACATCGATCCGGATCCCGGCGCCGGCGGCCAGTCGCGCCTGCGCCGCGCGCACCCGGCCCTTGGCCTTCTCGAACGCGTCGGCCTGCACCTCGACGAGTTCGCGCGCCGACAGGGCGCCGTAGAACGCGGTGGCCACCCCGAGCAGGAGCTGGCGCGCGCCCTCCTCCTCGGCCAGCCCCGCCATCGAGCGGCCGAGTTTCGCGGTTTCGATCGCCGACAGGATCGGCATGTTGAACAGCGGCGCCTGGATCGAGAGCTGCGCCTGCACGATGTGCTGCTGCCGGATCACGATCGGATCGGTCTCGATGGGAATCGGCGACATCGCGCCGAAATCCACAACCGTCGGCTCGTCGTTCAGCGTGTACATCAGCTGGGCCGAGACCCGCGGCAGCAGCGCGCCCCAGGCCTGGGCCAGCATCGCGTCGGCCTTCTCCAGTTCCTCGCGCACCCCCCGCAGCGACGGATGCCGCGCCCGCGCCAGCTCGAACGCCTCCTCCAGCGTCAACGCCGGCCCCGGCGTCGCCTCCCGCAGCGGCTGATCGAGCGGCCCGGTGGCCGCCGCCTCGACCCCGGCCGCACCGGCCTCCGCCGTCCCGCCCGACGGCTGACCCGTCGCGAGAGCCGGCGCCAGCAGTCCCAGCAGGACCGCGCACGCGCCGGCCCCGCGTCCCGCCGACTTTCCCCCCGCCCGCCAACCGCGCCCCGCGCTTGTCGACATGACGGTTCCCTCAGGGAGCCAGCGCGCACGCGAACAGCTCGACCTGCGCCCGCGCGAACTCCGCGATGTTGATCGGCTCCGCCTTCCGGCCGCCCAGGCCGTGCTGGTGGAAACCGAAGATCATCAACGGCGCGAGGAACTGCAACGCCACGACCCGCGGATTCGTCCGCCGCATGCGCCCCGTCGCCATCAGCTTCTCGAACACTTCCGTCAGCCGCTGCCCGCCCTCGTGGAACACCCGCAGGAACGGATAGCGCCCCATCACCGCCAGCCGCGGTCCCTCGATCATCAGCAGCCGCAGGAACTTCCGTTCCCGCTCCTCCTGCATCACCGCCATGAACCGCGCAATCAACTCGTGCAGCGTCTCCTCCAGCGTCCGCGCCGGATCGTCCGCCGCCGTATACACCATGTGGCGCCCGGCGAGCAGCTGGTCGATCAGGGCGTCGAGGATCGCCGCCTTCGAGGGGAAGTAGTGGTACAGCGTCGCCTCGTTGACGCCCACGACCCGCGCGATCTCGCGCACCGACGACCCCTGGAACCCGCGCGCGGCGAAGGCATCGAGCGCCGCGTCGAGGATCGCCTGGCGGCGGTCGGTCGCACCCGGCTGTCCCGCCGCCGGCTTCCCGTGCGCCGCGGGCCGTCGAGTCGAAGTCGTCTTGGCGGCGCGTCGTCGTTCCACGGGTGCCAATCAAACACTTGTTTGGGTGGAAGTCAAGCACCTCCGGCGGGGCGCCCGGGCCGGCGGGCCGACGCGTGGCCACCGGAGGCGGTCGAGTTTCCCCTTGGCTCGGATGCGCCCCCCGGTGCAGACTCGGCTGCGATGAAGGTGCTGGTCACCGGTTGCGCGGGCTTCATCGGCTACCACGTCGTCCGCCGGCTGCTCGCCGACGGCGACGCGGTGGTCGGCCTGGACCATCTCGGCCCCTACTACGACCCCGCCCTCAAGCGGGCCCGGGTCGCCGACCTGCGCCGGGCGGGTCCGCTGGAGTTCCACGTCGGCGACCTGGCCGACTTCGAGCGGTTGCGGGCGCTGGCCGCGGACGTCGACGTCGTGCTGCACCTGGCGGCCCAGCCCGGGGTCCGCCACGCGCTGCTCGACCCGTTCTCCTACGAACGCTCCAACCTGCTCGGGATGCTCCACGTCCTCGAGGTGGTCCGGCGGCGGATCCCGCCGCCGCGGCTGGTCTGGGCTTCGTCGTCCTCGGTCTACGGCGGCAACGCGCGCACGCCGTTCGCCGAGGCGGACCGGGTGGACGACCCGCTGTCGCTCTACGCGGCCACGAAGCGGGCGGGCGAACTGCTGGCGCACTCCTATCGCCACCTCTTCGGCCTGGAGACGCTCGGGCTGCGCTTCTTCACGGTCTACGGTCCGTGGGGCCGTCCGGACATGGCGTACTGGCGATTCACGGAGGCGCTGTTCGACGACCGTCCGCTGGAGATCTACGGCGATGCGGCGGCGAGCCGCGACATGACGTACATCGATGACGTGGTGGACGGGGTGGTGGCGGCGGTGCGGCGGTCCGTGCCGGACGAGCTGCTCAACCTGGGCAACGCCGAACCGATCCCGCTCGACCGGCTGGTGCAGACGATCGAGCGGGCGGTGGGGCGGGTCGCGCGGCGGATCGCGGCTCCGCCGCAGCCGGGGGACGTGGCGACGACGTTCGCCGACCTGGCGCGGGCCGAGGCGGCGTTGGGCTATCGGCCCCGCGTGCGGCTCGAGGAAGGGATCGCGCGGTTCGTCGACTGGTACCGCTGGTGGAGGAGCGTCCGATGAACGACGACTGGTCGCTGCGCCCGCATCCGCGCCTGCGCCCGCGTCCGGGTCCGCTGGTGCTGGTCATCCTCGACGGCGTCGGCCTGGGTCGCGACGACGAGGGCAACGCGGTGCGCTGGGCCCGCACCCCGACGCTCGACGACCTCGTCGCCCGCCGCCCGTGGCTCGAGCTGCGGGCGCACGGCACGGCGGTGGGGATGCCGAGCGACGCGGACATGGGCAACTCCGAGGTCGGCCACAACGCGCTGGGTGCGGGTCGGGTCTTCGACCAGGGCGCGAAGCTCGTCACCGGCGCGATCGCCGGCGGCACCCTGTTCGCCGGCGAGACCTGGCGCTGGATCGTCGGGCCGGCGGTCGCCGAGGGCACTCCGCTCCATTTCATCGGCCTGTTGTCCGACGGCAACGTCCACAGTCACATCGAGCACCTGTTCGCCCTGCTCCGCCGCGCCGCCGCCGACGGCGTCCGCCAGCTCTACGTGCATCCGCTGCTCGACGGCCGCGACGTCCCGGAAACCAGCGCACTCCGCTACGTCGAGGCGCTCGAGGCGGTGCTGCGCGAGCTCGAGGCGGGCGGACCGGGCCGCCGGTGCCGCATCGCCTCCGGCGGCGGCCGGATGAAGGTCACGATGGACCGGTACGAGGCGGACTGGCGCATCGTCGAGCGGGGGTGGAAGGCCCACGTGCGCGGCGAGGGCCGCGCCTTCGCCTCGGCCCGCGAGGCGATCGAGACGTACCGGCGCGAGCAGCCGGGGATCATCGATCAGGACCTGCCCGAGTTCGTGATCCACGAGGGCGGCCGGCCGGTGGGCCCGATCCGCGACGGCCACGGCGTCGTGTTCTTCAACTTCCGCGGCGACCGCGCGATCGAGATTTCGCGGGCCTTCGAGGAGGAGCCGTTCGACCGGTTCCCCCGCGGACCGCGACCCGACGTGCGCTACGCCGGCATGATGCAGTACGACGGCGACACGCACCGGCCCGCCCGCTTCCTCGTGTCGCCGCCCGCGATCGAACGGACGCTGGGCGAGCTGCTGGCCCGCGGCGGCGTCCCCCAGCTCGCTCTGGCCGAGACCCAGAAGTTCGGCCACGTGACCTACTTCTGGAACGGCAACCGCACCGGGATGTTCGACGAGCGGTGCGAGCGCTACGTGGAGGTGCCGAGCGACCGGGTGCCGTTCGAGCAGCGGCCCTGGATGAAGGCCGCCGAGGTCACCGATCGGGCGCTGGAGGAGCTGGCTTCCGGCCGCTGGCGCTTCGTCCGCATCAACTACGCCAACGGCGACATGGTGGGCCACACGGGGATCCTCCCCGCCGCCGAGATCGCGGTCGAGACGGTCGACCTGTGCCTGGCCCGGCTCCGCCGCGCCGTCCGCGCCGCCGGCGGCACGCTGGTGGTCACCGCCGACCACGGCAACGCGGACGAAATGTACGAGTGGAACGCGAAACGGGGCGACTTCGACCGCGACGCCGCCGGGAAGCCGAAGGCCAAGACGGCGCACACGCTGAATCCGGTCGTCTTCGCGATCGAGGATCCGGCCGCGGACGACGCCCCGGCGCCCGAACCGCTCGCCCCGTTCGGCGTCGCGGGCCGCGCGCCGGCGACCCGTCGCGGCCCGGACTGGGAACTCGACCCGACCGTCGCGCAGCCCGGTCTCTCCCACGTCGCCAACACCCTCCTGGCGCTCCTCGGGTACGAACCCCTGTCCCTGTACGACCCGCCGCTGGTTCGCCCCCGCTGAGCCTTGCGATGGACGAGCCGCGCGAGCTGTGGACGCTCCTCGACCGGGCGCTGGCCTGGCTGGCCGAACCGCCTCGCGGGTCGTGGTTGACCGAGGCGCAGACCGCGTTCCAGGCGCGGACGGGCGAGTACGACGCGGCGTGGCCGTCCTACGAGGAACGCGTCCGGATGTTCCACGACTGGTTCCTCTTCGACCACGTGCTGCCGACCGGCCGCGTCGGGCTGGCGGAGTACCTGGCCGAGGCGGGCGCCGCGCTGCCGGACGAACAGCGCGCGGTCTACCGCGCCTTGCTCGCCGCCGGTCACCGATCGCTGTTCGAGGTCGACCGCTCGCGCGCCGCCCGCCTGCGCCTCCTCGACCGGATCGGCGGCGCCGCATTCGACCTGCCGGCCGGCGCCGCCCCGGCCGGCGTCGAAACCTGCGACCTGCTGGACGCGCGCCTGCTGCGGCCGGGCGACGGCGCGCCGATCCTCGCGCGGGGTCTGCTGGTCCATCCACGGCAGGCCCACGACGCGGTGCTCGAACTGGTCGAGACGGGCCGGAGAGACGCCGGCGGCCCACCCTGGGAACTGCTCGACACCCTGGCCCGCATGAAGCTCGCCTGGGACCGGGCCGACAACCCGCGTGTTTCCGCGATCTACGGACCCGGCTCGTATCTGTACCGCGAGTTCGTCCGATCGCTCAACCGCGCGACGTCGAAGGAACCGGCCTGAGCACCGTGCCTCAGAACGCCGTGCCGTCGATCCGCGTCCCCGGGGAAAACGGCGAGGCGTCCGCCGTGTCGGCCGTGGTGTGGGCGACGAACCCCGCCACGCCGGCCGGCGTCGGGTCGGTGTCCTGGAGGTCCGGGTTCAACGTCAACGACGTGTCGGCCCCGCCCTCGGCGCCGAAGGCGTAGCTCTGCAGGACGATCGCGGTCGTGCCCGCCCCGAGCGCCACGGTGATCGTGTCGCCCGCGTTGTTCAGCCCGAGCGCTCCGTCGGTGGCCATGAACACCTGCACGTCCGCCGGCCACGTACAGCTCGGCGTGCCGCCGCCGAACACCACGACCACCCGGCCGGGGTCGAGCGACACGGACCGGCCGAACTCGTGCCGCACACCGAAGCCGTCGGAGATCGTGACCCCCGCCAACGACAGCCGCTCGGCACTCACGTTGACCAGCTCCACGAACTCGTCCTGTTGCGACGAACCGTCGCGTACGCCGTCGCAGTTCGCGTCGCCGGCGAGTCCCGCCGGCGGGTCGGCGAGGAACTCGTTCAGCCGCAGGTCGCCCGCCACCGGGGCCCGGCCCCCGCCGGCGCAGCCGGTATCGTCGACCCCCGTCACGTCCTCGGCCCGGAACGCCTGGAGGCGGTAGGTGCCGTCCCACTCGGTCACGGGCGCCAGCACATCCAGCGTCGCCCCGACGCACAGCGCCGAGGCATCGACCACCCGCAGCGCGACGCCGGCCGCCCCGCCCGCGTCGATCACGACGTCCAGCCCGCTCACCGCGGTCACCGTCGCGTCCGTGGCCCGCATCAGCTCGCCCTCCCGATCCTCCGCCGGCACCGACCCCGCCGCCACGGGCTGGACCCAACCCGCGACGTCGCTCCCCGACCGGACGATCCGCGCCGGCTCATGCCGGTCGATCTCCCGCGTGCCGTGGAACGTCGTCAGGCTCGTGGCGACCAGCGTGACCTCGTCGCCGACGGCGACGTCCGGGGTCCACGCCGTCCCCTCGAAGACCTCGATCGCCGGCCCCGTCGGCCCCTCCTGGACGAAGTAGCCGCGCGCGAAGACGTAGGTCACGCGCACCTCGCAGAGGAGCGCATCCACCGCGCCGTCGGGCAGACCGCGCAGCGCGGCGATGGTGGTGCAGGTCCGGGCGTCGGCCTCCGCATCCGCACCGTCGTCGCCGTCCGCGTCCGCGTCCGCGCCCGCGCCCGCGTCCTCGTCGCCGTCCGCGTCCGCGTCCGCACTCGCGTCCTCGTCGCCGTCCGCATCCGCGTCCGCACTCGCGTCCTCGTCGCCGTCCGCATCCGCGTCCGCGCCGGCGTCGTCGGTGGTCTCGGGGCGCACGTCGGGAAGGTCGTCGTCGGTCCCGGCGGCGCAGGCGCCGGACGAGGCCGCGGTCGCCAGCAACAAGCAGAGCACGATTCGGTGGTCCATCGGACTCCCTCCCGGTCGGCGGCCCCTCGGGGGGCGCCGACCGCCGGCTGCCTAGCAGAGCGGCGCCGGATTGTCACGGGGCGTCGCCGTCCGGGCGCCTCAGAGGGAGAACCCCTCGGCGGCGTAGCGCGCGACGCACAGCAGCGCCACGACGTGAACGACCCAGCCCACGCAGCGGGCCTCGCCCTTCGCGATCTTCGCCAGGTCGTAGGTCACGAAACCGGCCGCGATGCCGTGGGCGATCGAGAGGGTCAGCGGCATCACCAGCACGGTGACGAACGCGGGGAGCGCCTCGCTCCAGTCGTCCCAGTCGATCCGGGTGATCGGCCGGACCATCATCGCGCCGACGACGATCAGCGCGGCGGCGGTGATCGGCTGGAGGAAGACGGGGGCGCCGGGCAGGGTGCCCGGCACGGCGACGCCGCCGCCGACCATCGCCACGAGCGGCGAGAGGAAGGCGGCGGCGACGAACAGCACGGCCACCACCACGGCCGTGAGTCCCGTCCGTCCGCCCTCCTGGACGCCGGCGGCGCTCTCGACGAAGGAGGTGACGGTGCTGGTGCCGAGCAGGGCGCCGGCCATCGTGCCGCCGGCGTCGGCGAGCATCGCGCGGTTCACGCGTGGCAGGCGGCCGTCCCGCATCAGCCCGGCCCGCTCACCGACGCCGATCAGGGTGCCCATCGTGTCGAAGACGTCCATGAACAGGAAGACGCCGACGAGCGGCAGGGCCCGGGCCCAGACGTCGGCGGTGAACAGCGAGGCGAGGTCCAGGCGGAAGGCCGGAGGGGCGGCCGGCAGGTCGGCGAGGCCGGTGTAGTGGACGAGTCCCGCGGCCCAGGCCGCGACGGCGGCGGCGACGATGCCCCACAGGATCGCGCCGCGCACGCGGCGGACGACCAGCACCACCGTGACCCCCAGCCCGAACAGGGCGAGCAGCGTGGGCGGACGGGTCAGGTCGCCGAGGCGCACGAAGCCCGGGGCGGAGGCATAGGTCTGGAGCGCACCGAGGAGCTGCCCGCGCAGCGCGTCGGTCCCGGCGGCCGGAGCCGCCGCCACGGCCGACATCGCCGCCTGCAATCCGCCGTTGTCCCGCACCACGATCCCGGCGTCGGCCAGGCCGACGAAGGCGATCAGCAGGCCGATCCCCGCCGCGATCGCGAACTTCAGCCCGTCGGGCACCGCGTCGAACAGCCGCTCGCGGACCTGGAGCACGGTGAGCAGCACGAACAGCACGCCGGAGAGGAAGACCACCCCGAGCGCCTGTTCGAAGCTGAGGCCCCAGGCCAGGACGGCGCCGACGAAGAAGACGTTCTCGCCCATGCCGGGGGCGAGCGCCACCGGGTAGTTGGCGCCGAACGCCATCAGCAGGGTGCCGATCGCGGCGGCGAGACAGGTCGCGCACAAGAGCGACGGGATCGCCGCCGGTCCGCCCGCGGCCGCCGAGAGGATCGCCGGGTTGACGAACACGATGTAGGCCATCGCCGCGAACGTCGTCAGCCCCGCGATCACCTCCGTCCGCACGTTCGTCCCGTGCTCCCGCAGCCGGAAGATCCGCTCCAGCATCGCCTCGCTCCTTCTCCGCTCTCGGGCCGCGCCATCCTAGGACCGTCGGACCGGGGAGGCAACCGGCACGCCGTCTTCCGAAACTCGACCTGCACCCGTTCGCCACCACGACCCGACCCGGATAGCGGGAACTTCCGGGTCAGGGCGTCTCCCCTGCATCCCCGGACCATTCCCGCGCAGACGGCGCCGGGCCGTGGCACGCGGCGGTCCGGGTCATCCACCGGCGCTCCGAAGACGTGGTGATGGTCTTCTCGAAGCATCCGCTTTTCCGAGCACGATGGCGACGGGTCGCTCCGGCTGGTAGCTCCGCAGACGACGATGCCATCGCATTCCGCCGGTCGCCTTCGAGCGCGACGCGATGGTGGCTGCTTCCGCACACCATGCGCTCGCCGAAGGCGATGCCATCGAGGTCTTCCGGCCGGGATCCAAATTCCGGGTCCGGGCGCGGCCGGCTCCGTCGCGGCGGTCCTTCCGACGGGCTTCGTGATTCCGATAGGTTGCGCGCGCGCGTGGTCTATCGAAAAAGCCGGTTGACGGACGGGTCCGGGTTTGAGAAAGTCGAAAGGTCGGGCGGTGGGGTATCGCTCGGCGGGGTCCCCGAAAGGACCTGCTCTCTCACAAGCGGACGGACCATCGACGGCATCGGTCGTCGCTCCGGGGGACGCTTCGGGGTGGCGGCGGATGTTGCAGGTGCGTCGGCCGAGAGAACGGCTCTTTCACAAGTGGGGAAGAAACCTCGGAGGGGCTGCTCGACTCCCGGAGTCGAGCTAGGCCGCTCGTCGTCGAAGACCCCGGAGGGCCGGGGCGGTCGCAGGGCGCAAGTCCGAAGGCCGTCCGGAAGCCCAGGGGGGGATGGCCGCCAGATCGGGGCGGCGCGACGGGAGGCGGAAGAGCCCCAGGGAGGATGAAGCCCAGGAGGGGATCGATCCCGGCGGCACCGGCGAACAGCCGGTCGGCGGGATCGGACTCCGGGGACGAGAAGCCCCGAGGACGGGGAGACGGGTCGCGCGCCGGTTCTGGCGCGACCCTGACCGCGGCGAGGTGCGCAGCGCGCGGGTCTCCAACGTCGTGGGGGTGACGGGCCTCGTGAGAGGCACCGGCGGACCCGGAGGAGCAAACCCCTGAAGGGCGAAGCCCAGGAGCGCTCCGGCCTGAAAGACGGCCGGGAGGGCTCGCGGGGAGCAAACCGTCGGGAGGGTCGAAACCCTGAGGACGGAACGTAGCGGGGAAGTCGGAAGCCCCGCGATGAGTGGACCCGCGAGTCCGTGATGCGCTGAAGGGCACGAAACCCCAGGAGAGGCGCGCCGCGCGGAACGACCCTGCACGCGAGAGGGTCGGGAAGCACGGCGGGCGGCCTCGAGTGAAAACCCTGGAGGAGGGGCGAAGGCCACGGGAGCCAGGCGTGTAGGTCGAGCGATCGGCCGAGGCCGGCGGGGCGACGGAAGACCCCAAGGACCTGCGAAAGGTCGCAGGGGGATCGGCGAACCGGACACGCCGATACGTCGCGCCGAGTGAGCTTCGAAGGTCAGCCTAACTCCACGAGGGGATGGTCGGGTCGGCGGCGACGCCGGTCCGACACCTCGAGGTTGTCGATCGTCTCTGAAGGGGAGCACCCCGTCGAAGATACCGGGCCGGGCGCCGCAAGGTGTCCGGCACCACCGCCCGACGTTTTTTTTTTGCACCCCGCCCTGCGTCTCGTGCGGCGGGCGTTGGGGCGCCCGGCGCTTTGACCTTGCGTTCCCCGCCGCGCTCGGGTACCAACGCGCGATCGGCTCGGGGGAGCGCAGGCGACTCGATGAACCTCGCCCTCGACCTCGCGATCGTCCGGCGCGTCTTGACGCTCGGCGCGCCCGTCATCCTGGCGATGCTGACGCAGACCGCGATCAACATCGCCGACACGATCTTCATCGGTCACCTCACGCCGGCGTCGGTCGCCACCGACGGCCAGTCCGCGATCGGCATCTCGATGCCGCTGTACTGGATGTTCGGCGGCTTCTGCTCCGCGCTCGGCGTCGGCACGCAGGCGATGGTGGCCCGCCGCCACGGCGAACGCGTTCCGGAGGCCGCCGGAGCCGTCCTCGCCAACTCGCTGTGCCTGACCCTGTTCCTCAGCGCGATCGCCACGCTCGCCGGCTGGTTCCTCCTCCCGCCCCTCTTCACCCTGATGCACGACGACCCCGGCGTCCGCGCGCTGGGCGTCGAATACGCCCGCTGGCGCTTCCTCGGCATCCTGTCGATGGTCGGCACGTTCTCGCTCAAGGCGTTCTACGACGGCACCGAACGGACCTGGGTGCACCTCGTGGCGGCCACCCTGATGAACGTCCTCAACATCGCGCTCGACTGGGCCCTGGTGTTCGGCAAGCTCGGCCTCCCGCGCCTGGGCGTCGCCGGCGCCGGCATCGCCTCGATGATCGCCAGCTACGCCGGCTTCGCCCTGATGCTGCTCTTCACCCTGCGCCCGCGCGACCGGACGCGCTACCGCCCCTACCGCCTGTCGAACTTCTCCCTCCGGCAGGTCTGGGCCATCGCCAAGCTCTCCCTCCCCTCGGGCGCCGCCACGGCGATCGTCATGACCGGGTTCCTGATGGTGCTCAAGGTCGTCTCCCACATCGATGGCCTGACCCCGGAGCCCGGCTCCGTCCAGACCGCGGCGACGAAGATCATCATGGACATCCTCTCGGTCGCCTTCATCGGCTCGATCGGGCTCGGCACCGCCGCCGCCACCCTCGTCTCCAAGAGCCTCGGCGAACGCAACCCGGAACTCGCGGAACGCTACGGCTGGCAGACGATCAAGTTCGGCGCCTACCTCTTCGGCCTCGTCGGCCTGCTCGAACTGCTCTTCCCCGACGTCGTGGTCGGATGGTTCAACGGGAACCCGGACGTGATCGAGGTGGCGCGCGCGCCGCTGCGCCTGATGGCCGCCCTCGAGTCGCTGATCGCCGCGGCGATCCTCGGCACCCACTGCCTGTTCGGCGCCGGCAACACCCGCTTCGTGATGTACGTCGAGGCGACGCTGCATTTCGGGCTGCTGATCCCCCTCTCCTACGTCCTCGGCGTGCTGCTCGACCTCGAAGTGCTCGGCGTCTGGATCGCCGCCGCCTGCTACGCCGCCGCCCTCGCCGCCGTGATGCTGCTCAAGTTCCGCGCCGGCGGCTGGAAGACGATCCGCATCTGACCCGCGCTCGACGCGGTCGACCACCCGGCCCAGATCCCTCTTGACAGGCCGCGGGCTATTCCAGTATAAGCGTACCGTAATGCCGGTTCGGCCGGCGGGGAGGACACGGTGGGCGGAATCCTGGCCATCTCGGATGCGGCGTCGCTGGCCCTGCACACGGCCGGGCTGCTGGCCGCCGACCCGGCCCGCCGGCGCCCGGCCCG
>JAAZOP010000238.1 GCA_012797735.1 Myxococcales bacterium | reverse complement strand
GGCGGCCGCCCGCAACCGACCGCGGCCAGAACCGCCAGCAGCAGCCGCGACAGGCGGCCGCCGCGAGCGGGCGAACGGCGCGCGGGCGAACGCCCCGGCGCCGCCCGTCCGCCGGTTCCTTCTCCCGTCCCGCGAGGGTCGCAACCGCCCGGGACGAACCTCGGCGGTTCGCCCGCCCTCAGCAGTCCGCCGGACACGTCGCCCGGTCCTCGCCGGCCTCGCACCGCCAGTTGCCGCAGTGGGGACCGCAATCGTCGGGGCAGTTGCAGGGGTTCTCCCGGCCCGCGCAGCGCCCGTCGCCGCAGGCGACGCAGTAGCCCTGCACCCAGGGCACCCCGCCGCCCTCCCAGTCGTAGCACTGCTCGTAGGCCCACGCGTACGGATGCGTCGCGCGCACCCGCGCCAGCCCCGCGCAGCACGGCGGGTCGGCGAACCCCGTGACCGCGTCCGCCGGCGAGCAGCCCGGACAGTCGGTGGCGCAGGAGGCGGCCGTCTCGTCCGGCGCCGTGCAGAACCCGTCGCCGCAGACCGGCGCCACGCCGCCTCCGATCATGATCGTCGCCTCGGCATCCTCGTGCTGGTACCCGCTCGTGCGCTGCGAGGTCACCCGCGCCGCGACGCGGAGTTCGGTCCCCGCCGGAACCCCGTCGCGAACGCGCGTCTCGACGTAAAGCGTCTCGGAGGCGCCGGGCGCCATCTCCGCCTCGCCCGCCTCGTCGGTCCGCGCCCAGTACACCACCCCGCCGGCGGACGGCTCCCCGTCGCGCCCCGGCAGGTCCTGCGCTTCGTCGGGCGGGTCGAGCGCCACGACCTCGAGCGCCGCCTCGGGGTAGTCGAAGTACAGCCGCGGGCGCAGCAGCGTGAACCGCGCGTCGTCGCGACCCGGCGGCAACGCCAGGAAGTCGTAGGCCAACGTGACGCTCCAGACCACCGTGTCTCCCGGTGCGGCCGTGGTCCGGTCGGCCGCCACGCTCGCCCGCAGCCGCGGCGACGTGCAGACGATGTGCCCGATGATGTCGTTCGAGTACTCCGGCGAGTTGTCCGCGAAGATCCAGTTCCAGTTCTGCACGAGCGGCAGTTCCGCGCAGGGCGTCCCCGTCACGGACTCGTCCGCCAGCAGCTCGTACGACCACAACACCCCCGCGTCCTCGGGTTCGTCGTCCCGCGGCCGCAACTCGGGCAGCGCCAGGAACAGCACGTTCCGCTCCGCGTCGAACCACCCCTCGTCGTCGTCGAGCGCGTCGGTGAGCGGCGTGGTGTCGACGAACGCGTACGAGTTGCGCGCGCGGTCCGGATGATAGACGCGTTGGATGCGCATCGAGCCGCGCACGTACGACGTGTCGACCATGCAGTCGTAGCGCGGGCCGGGCGCCCCGCAGTGCTCGCGCTCGCCGTAGATCGTCGTCGTCTCGTCCTGCACGATCGGCACCGGCAGCACGACGTTCCGGGCCGAGGCCGCGCCCTGGTTCCAGACGACGTACGTGAAGCGCATCGTCCGGCCGTACTCGACCGCCTTCGGCGCAAAGTCGGCGAAGAAGCGCACCTCGGCACCGCCGCCCGCCGGCTCGCCGCAGTCCGCCGGACACGTGTGCTGGTTCTCCCCCTCGGCCACCACGCACGCGCCGTCCCCGCAGAACCGCCGCGACGGGGCGTCGGTGCGCGCGTCGTCGTCGCCGGCCGCCTCGTCGCAGCTTCCGCAAGCGGCCGCTCCGACCAGCAACCCCGACGCGACGAAGACCGCGAGCCGTCCCACGCCCATCCGTCCGATCCTCGCCCGCCGGCCCCGGCCGCGTCAACGACTCCCTCGGCGCCGCGGCTCGCAGTCGGTATCGCCCCGCGACGCCGCGCCATGCCGCGGAAACGCGTCCCCCGGCGCGTGACCGGACGGCGCGACCCGGAACCGCTTGACCCGGAACCGATCGCGGCGCAGTCTTCCGGAGAAGGCACAGGGGGAAAGGAGGATGCGGGATGACGCGCATCGTGACCTGGATCGCCATCGGTTTGCTCGCCGCGGCCGCCGCCTGCGGAGACGATGATTCCGGCAACGACGTCGTGGACGACACCACGGATGTCGCCGACGTCGGATCCGATGCCGACGCCGACGCTCCGCCGGACGCCCCGGAAGACGTCCCGGACGAGGCGCCGGGACCGGACGCGGATGCCGATGCCGATGCCGACGACGGCGACGGCGCGGAGGATGTCGCGGACGAGGCCGACGTTCCGGCGCTGACGTGCGAGGAGGTCGCCGAGGGCTGGAACGTCGGGTTCCCGGTCGGCGATCTGCGGCGCGATTTCATCCTCGAACTGCCCGAGAACGTCGAGACGGGGGGACCGTGGCCCGTCGTCTTCAACTTCCACGGCATGGGCGACACGGCCAGCAACATGCACCGCCTGCTCTCGGGAGCCGTCGACACCGCCGGCTTCCCCTTCATCCTCGTCACCCCCGAGGACACCGACTTCACGCTGATGGGGATGCTGACGATCGACTGGGACGTGGCGGTCGTCACGGCGGACAACCGCGAAGCGGCGATGTTCGATGCGATCCTCGAGTGCCTCGAGACCCGCTGGGGCGTCGACGAGGACCACGTGCACGCCGTCGGCTTCTCGATGGGCGGCTTCGTCGTGGACGCCCTGGGCACGGTCCGGGGCGAGCAGCTGGCGTCGCTCGTCACGTACTCGGGCGCCTACGGCAACAACGACGCCAACCTCGCGGGCCTCGGGATGATCGCCGGGGCGATCGACTGGCCGGACTACGCCACGACCAACCCGTACGCCCAGGTGTTCCTCCACGGCGGCACGACCGACACCTACAGCGTGATGGTCGCGACGCTGCATTTCGACCAGTTCGCCGCCAACGACTCGGCGATGCTGGGCGGCCTGGGCCACGACACCTTCGTCTGCGACCACGGCGGCGGCCACACGGCGCCCCCGCCGGGCTTCATGGCCGCGCAGATCGTCGAGTTCTTCCGCGACCACCCGCGCGGAACCGCGACCTCGCCCTACGCCGCCGGACTCCCCGCCGACTGGCCGTCGTACTGCACCTACGTCGCCGCGACCGGCGGCGGCTGATCCGCACTCCCCGCCGCCGCGGTTCCACCCGGACCCCCCAGCCTCCGCGGACTCCGCGCCGCCGCGGTTCCGCTCCGCACCCGGCGCCTCCGCAACCCCAGCCACGCCGCGCAGAGCAACCCGGGCCAGCCGCCCAGACGCGAGGCGGCCGCGGGAGATCCCGCGGCCCGGCAGTCGCAGTCGTCCGCATAGACGTAGACGTATCTCGGCCCCTCGCCTCCCGCGTCCTCCGCCGCGCCGTCGGCGGCCACGTCCACCGCGTCCTCCACTCCCGCATCCGCCGAACCGTCCGCGCCGCCGTCTCCGCCGCACGTCTCATCGACCAGACCGTCGCAGTCCTCGTCCAGCGAACCCTCGCACGCCTCCGGGCCCAGCACGTCGGTCTGCGACCAGACCCGCAGGTCGCCGCCGTTCCACGTCTGATACCCGCCGACGTTGTTGAAGTCCGTGCTCCAGAAGTCGGCTTTCTCGTAGTAGTCGTCCACGTGCGCGACCCACAGCCGCACGTCCGGATGATCGACCCGGACGAGGCTCGGGGCCGCCGCTTCGACCGTCATCTCGATCATCTTCGTTTCGCCCGGTGAGAACGCGTTGAGGTACAGGCGGAACGAGGCGCCCGGGTCGTCGTGCGACGGGTTCGACGGGTTCGCGTTCGCGTCGTTCGGGCACCATTCGGCGCCGCAGGTGTGCCCCGGCCAGTTGTCGTAGACGTCCCAGCGCCGCAGCCGCAGGTACGGATCCTCGACCCACACCCCGACCACCACGTTGCGACCGACCCCCGTCCCGGTGTTGGCGACGTAGAACCGCTGCACCGCCGTCTGACCGACCTGCAGGTCGAAGATCCCGCCGCTCTCGTACAGCGCGCACGGGTCCCGCTCCTGGCCGGGAACGTCGTCGATCGCCGCGCGCAACTCGAACACGGGGTGCGCCGGCGGACCGTCGCAGGGACAGCTCGCGCACGGGCCCTGCGGCAGGTCGTCGGCCACCTGCCGCACGTCGACGATGAAGCACTCGCTCCACCCGCAACCGCCGCCGAAGTAGTCGTGCACCAGCGGGGAGGTATCGATGATCCAGCCGACGCCGCAGCGCGCGAGCGCCTGATCCTCCACCCAGTCCGCCGGACCGTTGTCCGCCACCTCCACGATCACGCACCGGTCCCCGCGCCGCAGCTCCAGCTTCGCCCCGCAGCCGAAGTTCCGCTGCTCCGTCGAGTACCACCAGGTGCCGTCGATGCAGTTCCGGCAACAGGCCGTGCTCCCGCCGCAGGCCGAAGGATCGTAGTGCGGCTCCGCGCACCCGCCGTAGCAGGTCAGGACGTGCGGCCCCGAGTGCGCCCCCGGTTCGTGCCACTTCGGCACGCCGTGGCCGCCGATCTCCTCCTCCTGCGCCGTCGCCTCCCCCGTCCCGTCCGGTTCGTCCTCCAGCCCGTCCGCCACGACGCATCCCGACCCCGCCAGGACCGCCACGGCCAGCGCCGATGCCCGAAACCGCCCCCCGAGCTTCGTCTCCATGGCTCGCCTCCCTGCGACTTCCATCGTACCCCGAAGCGGCCTCGCGCGGGACCACCTTCTCCCTCTTCCCAACCGGGTCCTGGCGGCCCGAACCGCGACGGTTGACCGCCCGGCCCGAACCGCTACGATGACCGTCCATGCGGGCCGTCGTCCAGCGCGTGCGCGAGGCGAGCGTCTCCGTCGAGGGCGAGACGCTCGGACGCATCGAGCACGGCCTCGTCGTCTACCTCGGTGTCGGCCGCGGCGACGACGAGTCGCACGCCGCCTACCTCGCCGAGAAGATCGCCCACCTGCGCATCTTCGAGGACGACCGGGCGAACATGAACCGCTCCGTCCTCGACGTCGGCGGCGCCGCCCTCGTCGTCAGCCAGTTCACCCTCTACGGCGACTGCCGTCGCGGGCGCCGGCCCTCGTTCGACGCCGCCCTCCCGCCCGCCGAGGCCGAGGCGCTCTACGAGCGGTTCCTCGCGGCCCTGGCCGGTCACGGCGTGCCGGTCCAGGCGGGCCGCTTCCGCGCGAGGATGGACGTCGCCTCGATCAACGCCGGTCCCGTGACGATTCTCCTCGACAGCGCCAGGACGTTCTGAAGGGCGAGCGGGCGGACGCCGCGTGGTTCGGGCTCCGCGCGAGGCGCATCCGCCGGAGCGCGGATGGAGCGGGGGGATTCAGGGCGAGCCGCGCACGCACCGCACGGAGAAGGTGGTCGTCTTGGAAACCGGGAAGACGTGTCCCGAGGCGAACGAGACCACCCATCCGGCGCTCGGGTCGCCCGCGTTGGTCGTGGACGACCAGAAACAGTCCGCCGGCGCGCCGGGGAACGACGTCTTCACGCCGGCCAGGTCGACGCGCACCAGGCTCCGCAACTCGGCGACGTTCGGCAGGCGCCAGTCGTCCGCCCCGCCGAGGACCAGTTCTTCGCAGCGGGCCAACGCCCCCGCCCAGCGGATCCCCGTCGCGACGTCGGCCTGCCAGGCGAGACCGGTGGCGCGATCGGAGACCACGGCTCCCGCCGGATCCGCCGCGGCGTCGAAGCGGTCAGGCCCCTCGGCGCCGAGGAACGAGGGTCCGGCGACGCAGCGCACGAAGGCCGGCATCCCCACCGGCCCCTCGTTCAGCTCGCCCGCCTGGAATCCGACCCCCCACGCCAGTTCGGACCGCACCGCATCGGGCGTGGCGGACCACCAGCCCGGCATCGTCGGCGTGCCCGGGAACGCGGCGGTGTCGATCGCGGGCCCGGCCCGGCCCAGATCGATCAGCGTCGCCAGCTCGTAGATGGTCGGCAGCCGCCAGTCCGTCCGGCCCCCCAGACCGCCAGCGCCGAGCGACGCGCAGGCGTCGCCCGCCTCCGCCCACGGCACGCCGGCAGCGAACGCGCGCTGCCAGACGAGGCCGGTCAGCGAGTCCTCCACCACCTCTCCGGGATCGACCACGGGCAGCGTCGAGCACGGCACCGGGTCTCCCGCGGCCGATCGGCAGACGAGCATGCGCTCCGCGTCGCGGTACTGCGCGTCCTGGCCGCAGAAGCGAAGCGCCGGCGCGCCGCACGACGGCGGATCCGTCCCGCCGGGGCACTCCGCCAGCATTGCGGTTTCGTCGTAGCAGGCGCCCTGGCCGGTCGGCGGCACCGCCCAGCGCGAGGTGCTCCCGCCGTCGTCCGAATCCGGCTCGACGTCGGCACCGCCGTCCACCTCGACGTCGGCGCCGGCCTCCGCCTCGCCCTCCGGTCCGGCGTCGGTCGCGACGTCCGGCCCGACGTCGCCGTCCGCCTCCGGGTCCGCGCCGGTGTCGGCGCCGGCCTCCGTCCCGGATTCGCCGTTCGGCCCGCACGCCGAAACCAGCGCGGCCAGCAGACCGAACGCCGGCCAGGCGTTCGCGGCGTCGCGCTGTCCGCGTCCGCGCACCGCCGTCTCAGGGCACCCGGCGGCAGTCGCCGGAGAGGAGTTCCCGCGCCTCGAGCACCGACAGGTCGCACGCGATCGTGCTCACCGCCGGCGTGCATTCCCACGGCACCAGCCGGTCGACCCGCAGGCCGCAGGCCGTCCCGATCGGCGCATCGAACAGCACGGCGAAGTCGCGCGAGAAGTGATGGTGCTCGGGGTTGTAGACGAGCCGCCAGTAGTCGTCCACGGCGAAGGAGACCCCGTCCAGCGTCCCCTCCGCGCGCCAGAAGATCCCGGGCTCGGTGCCGGCCATCGAGACGCCCAGGCGCAGCTCGAGCGTCGCCGTTCCGCCCCGGAAGGTGAGCACCTCGAAGTCGGTGCTGCACCCCTCGAAGGTGCACGACCCCAACTGGCGAAGCTGGCTCCAGTCGCTGCAGTCCCCGGGGCACAGGCTGAGGTCCGTGTAGACGGAGGAGAACGCGGCGTAGCTCCCGTCCAGCGTCACCCGCGGCACGCCGGCCGGCACGTCCAGGGAGATGTTGGCGCGGAACTGCCAGGAATCGCCGGCGGCCGTGCGCAGCGGCTGCCGATAGTTGTAGCGGTACGTGGTGCCGGAGACGGAGACGCTCAGCGTGCCGACGCCGTCGAGCGACGGTTCGGTGCCGATCTCCAGGAAGCGGACGCAGAACGGCAGGCGTACGCTGTAGTCGCCCGCCGCGGTGGGCAGCGGGTAGGTCCCCTCCACGAAACCGACCTGCACCTTGGCCGGCAGCTCCGTCTCCAGCGTGCGGGTTTCGTGGAAGCTCCCGCAGTAGAGCGCGTCGGCCGTGGCGACCAGAGCGCCGGACCACGCACCGCCGACGTAGGCCTCGGGGCCCGGACACCACGGCCACCACCCGCCGTCGCCGCTCCCGTCGCCGTCGGCCTCGCCGTCGGCCCCCGCGTCCCCGTCCAGGTCGCCGTCCGCATCCGCATCCGCGTCCGGACCGACGTCGGCATCCGCATCCGCGTCCGGACCGATGTCGGCATCCGCATCCGCGTCCGCGTCCGGACCGACGTCGGCATCGCCGTCCGCGTCCGCATCCGCGCCCACGCACTCGCACGTCCCCCAGCCGGAGCCGTCGGCCGCGCAGACCCGACGGCCGGTCGCTCCGTCGGAGCAGACGCAGTCCTCGACGGCGCCGGCGGGACAGGTCGTGTGATCGTCGTCCGAACACCCGGACGACACACCTCCCGCGCAGAGCAGAACGAGGACCGGACCCACGTGCTTCCGCCCCTGGATTCTCATTCGTGCCTCCCCGCCTTCGCCGGCGTCGTCTCGGCCGACAGCCGCCCGAACGCCGGTGCGAACAGCTCGCGCAGCGACGCATCGAGCGGTGCGCCGAGCAGCCGGCCGACCAGTTCCTCGGCCGAGGCTTCCACCCCGGCCTCGCGGAACGCCCGTTTCAGCTTCTCCCGCACCACCGTCGTCAGGTCGTTCTCCGCGCCGGGCGCTCCCGGCGGCACTTCGCACTCCGCACAGAAGACCTCGCCGGCCAGCGTTGCCAGAAGGCCGGCCGAGGCGGCGAAGCGCACGTCGCGCGGGCGCGCGTTGCGCACCGTGTAGCGCGCCCCCTCGCGCCGGCGGCCGAGCGCCCCCTGCACCAGGCGGCCCACGTGGCGCAGGGCCTGGAACGTGCCGCGATCCGCGAAACGGGCGAACGGCGAGTCGTCGCGCGCGGCGTCGCCCGGCTCGCCGCTTCCCCGCCACACGCCGGGATACCGCCGCAGCATCTCCCAACCGGCCTTGCGCGCCCCTTCGCCCCGCAGGTCGCCGAGGGCGTCGAGCAGCGCCATCGGCCGGATCACGCCGTCCACCAGCCGCATCGTCCGCCCGAGGTCGTGGCGCACGACGACGCGGCCGGCCACGCGTCGCAGTTCGTCCTCGTCGCGCGCCAGCCGCGCGGGGTCGAGCGACGACGGCGTCAGGTCTCCGTCGAGCAGCGCCAGCGACGCGGTCAGCGGCGCCGAGAAGTTCACCTCCACCGGCGACAGCGCGCCCGCCCGGTGCGGTCGCGCGGCGTCCTCCATCCCGACCGTCAACGCCGTCACCGACAGCTCGAGCCGCTCCACGTCGGCCGCGACCACCCGCCGCCCCTTCGATCGCTCGAACTGGCGCGCCACCTCCGCCGCCGCCTCGGCCACGGCCGAGACGTAGGCGCAGCCCGGCACGCGCTTCACCGCCAGCGTGTCGGTCAGCCAGACCGCGCCCCAACCGTCGAGGAACCCCTCCAGCGCCGCATGGGCGAAGTGCCGGCCCAGACCGTCCGCGGCGTCGAACACCCCGGCCGGCGCGGCGAGCGACGTGGTGCGGGCGAGCCGCAACGCCTCGAGCCCCTGCCGCACCGGCACCGCCGCGGCCAGCAGCTTCGACGAACCGCCGAAGAACGCGGCCGGCAGGAGGAACGGCGGGTTCGCGAACGCCAGCCCCAGCGCCCGCGCCACGACCTCGGGGTTGTCCCCGGCCAGCCGCCCCGCGGCGATCACCGCGGCGGCGAGGTGGATGTGCGTCCAGAGCTGGCCGTTGTGCGGTCCGACGAGCGCGTACCCGCCGAGCCGCGCGGCGACCTCGTCGGCGGCGGCGGCCGCCGCCAGCGCTTCCCCGAGCGACGCGTCCTGCGCGGCGGCCCAGGCGAGCGGCACGGCGGCGGCCGAGTGTCCCGGATGGCCGAAGAGCAGGTAGTCGTCGTGGTCCAGCGCGATCGAGGCCGCCGCGAACCACGACGCCAACGCCTCGAACGCGGGCGGTTCCACCCGGCCGCGCGACGACTTCCTCCACCCGCCAATCGCCCCCGCCCAGGCGGCCCGCAGGGCGGCGACGTCCGGCAACGCCAGCCCGTCGAGCAGCGAGGCGACGACGGAGGCGAACTGCAAGCGCACCCGCTCCGCGGTCCCCGGCGGCAGGGCGGCGGGGTCGAGCGACCGGCTCCACTCGGCGAGCGTGCGGGGGTCCATCGCCGCGCCCGTTCAGCCGCGCTGCACGAAGTACGCGACCACGCCGATCACCACGGCGATCACGAGGAACAGGATCGTCAACTTGATCCAGCTCCACGGGGCCTTGCCGACCACCTCGCCGGTCTGCCCGTTGACCAGGAAGCGGTAGACCTTGTCCTTGTAGCGGTAGGCCGCGATCCAGATCGGCAGCAGGATGTGACGCCAGGTCACGTTGGAGAACGTGTTGTTCACCGAGAGCGCGCGGTGCGTGTCGCCCGGCACGTCCCTGTCGCACCGGCGGTACTGTTCGTCGGCGATGCGCTGCGCGCCCTGGCCCCACCCGTCCTGGAGGTTGACGACGTACTCCTCGGCCCGCCAGCCGGACAGGTAGCCGGGGTTGTACGGCACGAGCTGGTTGCAGTCGAAGTTCTGCACCTTGAGCACCAGCTCCGGCGGCAGACCCTTGGACGCGCAGACCAGCAGATCGCGGTAATCGTCGTCGCGCTGTCCCCAGGCGGGCACCCACCGGATGCGCCGTTCCCGCACCGTGTGCGTCTTCCCCTGGCTGTCGCGCCGGGTGACCGTCACGTAGTAGTAGTACCCGGCCTGCGCCGTCCAGCGGGAGTGGACGTGCGCGTTGTACGCCCAGAACGGGACGTAGACGCCATCGATGTTCTGCACCTTCGCCCGCGCCTTGAGGTCGCTGGGCCGGAACCACAGGCCGCCGATCCAGTCGGAGAACCGTTTTCCGGCGGCCGCCCGATCGACGCGGAACGGCACGAGCGACTCGGGTCGGATCGCCTTGGCCGAGACCTCCTGCGGCGCGACGTAGCTCGACCCGCAGAACGGGCACTGCGTGGTCGTGACGTTCTGCTCGAACTGCACCGTGGCGCCGCACTCCTTGCAACGCACCGCGAGCGCCGGCCGGCCCATCCCGCCGAGCTGCTCCTGGCGCAGGCCGGCCATCAGGTCGTAGGCCTGGATGTGGCTCCCCTCGGGACCCGGTGCCGGAACGTCCTGCGTCGTGCCACAGTGGTCGCAGCGCAGCTTCTGCGTCGCCGCGTCGTAGGTCATCTCGGCGCTGCAGTTCGGGCAGCGGTACGCATGGGTCCCGGCGACTTCCTTCGGTTCCTCCACGCTCACCTCGCACCTCCCTCCGTTCCCTCCGGCCCGCGTGCCGGACCGGAAGAGCCGCCGGAGCGCTCCTCCGCGGCCTGATCCGCCGGAGGCGGGATCGTACGACGACGGCGGCCGCCCTTCAACGACCCGTCGCGGGGCGGCGGCGTCGATCCGGTCAGGCCGAAGCGCACCGCCTTGGCGTGGAAGTTCTTCTTGTCCATCCGCGCCAGCCGCGCGGCGGCCGACAGGTTCCCGGCCGACCGTCGCAGCGCCGCCTCGATGTACGACCGCTCGAAATGGTCGACCCACTCCTGCTTCAACGCCGCGAACGGCCGCGACAGATCGATCGGCGGGGGCGCCGCTGTCGCCGCCCCGGGCGCCGCCGCGTCGGCGGGAATCAGGTCCGCATCGAGCACCCCGCCGCGGACCAGCGCCACGGCGCCTTCGATCGCCGCCTTGAGCTCGCGCACGTTCCCCGGCCAGGTCCGTGCCCGCAGGCGATCGACCGCCCGCGCGGTCAGCTCGGGAGGCGGGCGACCCAGTTCCGCCGCGGCCGATTCCACGAAACGCGCCGCCAACGCCGGGATGTCCTCCACCCGTTCCGCCAGCGGCGGGACCGCCGCGACGCGCGCCCCGAACAACCCCGCCAGGTCGGGATGCAGCCGCCCCGCCTGCGCCGCCCGCTCGGGCGCCTCCTCCATCGTCGCCAGCAGCAGCGGCGGCGAGGCCCCGTCGGCGCGCGGGCGCGCCAGCCGCGCCAGGAGCTCCGCCTGCAACCCGCGCGGCATTTGGTCCAGGTCGCCGACCAGGAGCGTTCCCCCGACCGCCAGTTCGAACTTCCCCGGCCCTGCGGCGCCGGCGTCGAGCCCGCCCGTCGCCCGCTCCCCGAACAGCTCCTCGCGCAACCATGGCTCGTCGTGGAACCGGCACGACAGCTCGACCACCGGCGCGTCGCGCCGCGGGCCCACCGCCGCCAGGTAGCGCGCCAACGTGCGGCGTCCGGCGCCCCCGGGACCCACGATCGCGTACGGCCGCCCGAGACTCTCCAACGCCCGGCCGCGCTCGACCGCCGCCGCCATCGCCGCGGACAACGCCACCGGCTCGAGCCGATCGGCCGTCCGCCCCAACGCCGTCCGCTCGGCCCGCAACGCCTGCGCCAGCCGCTCCGCCTCCGCCTGCCGCAGCTGCTCCCGTTCGGCCGTCCGCAAGCGGTTCCCCAGCAACAGCCCCGCCAACTCGATCAACAGCCGCTCGTCGGCCGCCAGCACTTCGGTGCCGCGCCACGGTCCCGCGGCGAGAAAACCGCGCGCCCCCGTCGCGCACGGCTCGGCCACGACGAACCGCGCCGCGACATCGACCGGGAAGGCGCCCGCGAACTCCCGCTGCACCCACGCCGGCAGTTCGCCCAGCACCGCTTCCCGCGCCCCGTCCATCCCCGCGCCGGGCGGCGGGATCGAAGCCCGGGCCCAACCGATCCCGGCCGGCCAGTTCGCCAGCGGACGCCACACCGGCGCCGCGTCCGGCTCCGCCGGCACCGTCAACAGCCCGGCCGGCATCCCGAGCCGCTCGGTGTCGCGCACCGCGATCAGAATCCGGCGTCCCGGCACCCCCTCGCGCAACCGCTCGCCCAGCACCGACACCAACTCCCCCGGCGCGCACGCCGCAGGACCCGCCACGGCCGCCGCCAGCCGCGCCGCCGCGCGCAGGCTTCCCTCCACCTCGATCGGCAGCGCCAGGTCGGTGACGTCCAGCTCCGGCGCCTCACCCCCCTCCACCGCCTGCGCCTCCGCGCCCCCCTCGTGCCGCGCCGGGGCCGAGGCGTCCATCGCCAACAGCTCGGCGAACCGCACCGCGTCCGGATGGAACAACCGCGGCGAGAGCAGCACGCAGAGGTACGTGTCGCGCCGGCGGTGGACGATCGGCAGGAGCACCGCGGTGGTGATCGTTCCGACCAGCGGCGAGTCGGCCTCCAGTCCCTGCAACGCGACGTGGTGCACCTGCAGTCCGCGATGCGCTGCCGCCGTCGGCGGCCCCGCCGCCCCGACGAACGCCACCACGTCGTACAGACTCGTCCGCAGGCCCGTCTTCCGCCGCGTCGAGACCAGCTTCGTCCAGGCGAGATTGCAATCAAGAACCGTGCCATCGCCATCGACAATGACAATCGGGTTGACGTCGAGGACCGGTTCCAGCACCACGGTGCGCATCGCTGCTCCCGGCGGCCGATCGCGTTGGCATCAAGACCAACGGCGCCGGCGCCTGTGCAGTAAACCACGAAGAAAAAAGGGATTCAAGCCGTGGTGGTCGTACCACCAACGGAGGCAAGGCGTGGTCGCTCAGTCCTCAGAACTCCGACTGAGCGTTCAGGGCGCATGGCAATCTTGCGGGCTGGTGTTCCGGTCTCGGCCTGCACGCTCCGCCGGGCCTTGGCGGCGGTGCCGCAACGCGAGAAACGGCGATGCATTGCCGACCAGCCAACCCCTGACGACCGAGCCGGCCCGCGGGCGAACGGGAACGACCCGGGCCCGCCCGACCGTCCGGACCGCCGGCGCTCGCCGCGACCTCACAACTCTTCGAAACGGTCGCCGGGAACGTTGCAGACGGGGCAGCGTTCCGGGCGCGATCCGTCCGACACGTAGCCGCACACGGGACAGACGAAGTAGGTCGTCTCCCGCTCTTCGGTCATCCGCTGGAGCGCGTCGCGATACAACCGCGCGTGCACCGCCTCCACGTCCCGCGCCTGGGAGAAGACCGTCTCCGCCGCCTTGTCCCCGGCCTCGTGCGCGAGCTGGAGCAGGCGGTCGTAGGCCACTCCCGCGACCTTGCTCTCCGACTCGAACGCCGCCTCGAGGTTGGTCTGCGTGTCCTTGGCCATGCCGAGCGCCCGCATCGCGCGTTCCCCGTGGATTTCCTCGGAGCGGGCGATCGCCCGGAACAGGTGGGCCACCTGCGGGAAGCCTTCCTTGTCGGCCGTGGCGGCGTAGTACCGGAGCCGCAACGCCGCCTTCGCCTCACCCGCGTACACCTCGTGGTGCGCCTGTCGAATCCGTTCGTCCATCTCCGCCTCTCCTTCCGTCCGTCACCGACTCCGCTGCTGCATACGACGGCCGGCGGGCCTTCGGCAATCCCCCGAGAGCGTTCACCGGAAGGACCACCTGGCCGCACGCAAGGCCGGGAACCGGATGTCACGAGGGGGGAGGCTGCCGAGTTCCTCCGGGCGCGGCTTCGACCGGCGGGCGACCCTTCCGTCCGGGCGGTTCCGGGACGGTGGACGCGGGTGGTCCGGCGGATCGTTCAGCGCTGGGGGGCGAGGTTGTCGATCTGCTGGAGGCGGCCCTGGACGTAGGCGCGGTCGAGCCCGACCCCGTCGCCGTTCAACGCGGCCTGGTAGCGCGTCCGGGCGTCGGCGTAGCGTCCCTGTTCGAACAGGATGTCCCCGTACAGCACCTCGGCTCGCGACAGGTTCGACCGCAGGGACAACGCCTTGTCGAGGAACCCCAGCGCCTTGGTGTTCCGGCCCTGGCCGCGGAGCACCGTCGCAATGCGGAGGAGGATCTCGTAGTTCCCGCTGTCCAGGTTCGCCGCGATCTCCAGTTCCGCCAGTCCGTCGTCGATCCGGTTCGACGCCACCAGCACCTCGCCCAGACCCTCGTGCGCCCGCGACGAGTTGGGCACGCCCTGGATCGCCGCGCGCAGTCTCGTCTCGGCCTCCGCCAGGTTTCCGGTCTTCCACAGGGCGATGCCCAGCAGCTCGTTCACCTGTCCGACGTTGGGCAGCTGCGCGAACGCCGCCTGCAGCGGCGCCAGCGCCTCGGACCACCGGCCGGCCGCCGACAGCTTGCGCCCGTACTCGAGCTGTGCGTCGGTGAACGACGGTCGAATCGCGACCGCCTGCGCCAGATGTCCGATCGCCTCGTCCCCGGTCCCCAGCCGTCCGAGATGGTAGTGCGCATCGGCCGACCACGGCCGGATCTGCAGCGCCGCCTGCAGTTCGGCCACGGCGCCCGTCGTGTCCCCCTTGCGCTCCAGCATCGTCGCCAGGCCGAGGCGCGCGGGAAGCAGGTTCGCGTCCGCCGCGATCGCCTTGCGGTACGACTCGATCGCCTGCTCCAGCTCGTTCGCCCGCGCGTGCGCGTCGCCCAGACCGCACAACGCCCCGGCATTGTCGGCGTCGACCGCGAGCGCCTTGTTGAACGAATCGATCGCCAGCGACGAGCGCCGCCAGACCAGGTAGGCCTGGCCCATGCAGACGTGGCCCTCGGGTGCGGAATCCCCGGCGGCCGAGATCACGCGGCGGCAGGCGTCGCGCGACGCCTCGTACTCCCCCTGCGCCATCTTCACCCGCGCCAGGCCCCACAGCGCGTCGACCCAGTTGGAGCGGTGACGCAGGGCCGTCTCGAACGCGGTCCGCGCCCCCGGCAGGTCGCGCGCCTCCAGCAACGCCTCGCCCAGCCGGAACTGCGCGGCGGCGTCCGTCGGCGAGGCGGCGACCGCGGCCCGCGCCTGCGTCAGTTCGTCGAACTGCTGCGCGGAGGCCGGTGCGGCGGCCAGGACCGCCATCGCGACGACCATCGCCGGCCACCCCCGAATCCCGTTCGTTTCCTCGCCCGTTTCGCGGCTCATCCTGCTGCCCTCCGTGCGGCGGACCCTACCATTTTTGGCCGGCAGGAATCCAAGTCCAGCGGTTGACCTCTTGCCGTCCCGCCGGCCATCGCTCTCAGACGTGCGGCTCGCCGCCCCATTCAACCCCGCGAAACCGGGTCGCGGCCCCCGCGAACCCCGGCCCGCCTACCCCTTCCCCTCCAGTTTCACGCCGGCGTTGTCGCCTTCGTCCTTGACCGTGTACCCGTTCTCCTGCCGGCGGAAGTTCACCTCGTTCTTCTTCATGTACAGCTCGTGCACGTCCCGCGCCGACAATCCTGCCACCTGCGCCAGCGAGACCAGGAAGTGCAGCAGGTCCACGATCTCCACTCGTACGTTCTCCCGGTCGTACGTCTGGTACCTGGCCCACCACTTCCACGGCAGCGAATCGACCAGTTCGGCCGTCTCCTGGGTCAGCGCGCGACTGTACTGCAACAGCCAGTGCACCTGCTGCTCCTCGGTCATCTGCGCGGTATCGACGCCGATGCGCCGGTTGAGCGCCTGTTGGCAGGCGAAGATCTCCTCGAACATGTCCCGCTCGGCCATCTCGTCCGCTCCCCGCGCCGGCCGATCCGCCGGCCGGCCGACTCTAGCACGACCCGCCCCCGTCGGCTCCCCGCCATCGCTCCCGCGAGGAGAAAGCCGTCCTCGATCGGCTCGCGTCCGCCCTCCGCCCGCCTTGACCCCGCGACTTCCTCGACGACTCGACTCCTGTGCTACTCTCTGGTTCGTGCTGCGCCCGGTCGTCCGCTGCCCGATGTGCGGCGAGGCCGTCTGGACCGACCGGCCGAAGTGCGAGGTCTGCGGTGCGGCGTTCGGCTTCGTCGTGCCCGGCACCGGCCTCCACCCGGCCGTGGCGCCCGCCCGCGACACCCACAGCACCGGCGCCCCGCCGGCGGCGGAGGTCCGCGAGGAACAGGAGGCGACGACCGAAGGCTCCGGCCGTTCGTCCCTCGGCATTCCGCTGTTGGGGCGTCGCGCGCTGCTCGACCGCGTCCAGGCCCACCTCCAGCAGGCGCTCGCCGCGCGCCGGTCGGCGGCCGCCGTCTTGCACGGCGCACCCGGGAGCGGGAAGTCGGCGGTCGTCGCCGCGGCGGCGGGGGCGCTGGTGGCCGCGACCAGGGCGACGCGGTTCGAGCTTCGGCTGCCGCCGACGGCGCGCGAGCCGCTGGCGCCGATCGAGCGGCTGGTCGACCGGTGGGCCGGCGAGGGGATGACGGATCGGCACGACCCGACGTCGCTACCGCGACGCATCTCGCGACGCCTGCACGAACTGGGCACTGCCGTCTCGGCGGCCGACATGGCCGAGGTGGAAGGGCGGCTGGGGGTGTTGAGCGGCTCGCGCGGCGTCGAGGCGCCGGCCCCGGGCGAGGAGGTCCTGCGCCGGCCTACGCCGTATCTCGACGCCCTGGCCGCGGCATTCCGCTACGACGCGGATCGCGGGCCCGTCCTCGTCATCCTGGACGGCCTCGACCGCGCCACCGACGAGGGCCGTTTCCTGCTGGCCGGGCTGGTCCGGCGGCTCGCCGATCAGCCGCTGGCCTGGCTCGTCGCCTCGCGCACCCCGGACGTGTCCACCATCTTCACCGCGGCGGTGCCGACCGAGACCTGCGAACTCGAACCGCTGGCGGAGGCCGATCTGGCGACCCTGGTCCAGACCTGCCTGCGCCTGCCGCCGTCCCGGGACCTGTTGTCGCTGATCCAACGTCTCTCGCACGGACACCCGGGACGCGCGATCGATGCCGCCCGCTCGCTGGAACAGTCCAAGGCCCTGCGACGCGAGCACGGGATCGTCCATGTGGACGCCGCCGCCGTCGGCGAACGCCTCGGGGCCGAGACCGCCGAGGCGCTGGCCGGCGTGCAGTGGGAAGGACTGTCCCCGGCGGAACGGGCGACGCTCCAGGCGGCGGCAGTGCTGGGCGAGGTGGTGTGGGACGAGGCGCTGGTCGCCCTCGAACGCGCCCGGCGACCCGGTGCGCTGCCGGACGGCCGGTTCGAATCGCGCCACCTGGAAGATCTGGAGGCGATGCGCAGCCGGCTCGGCGGGCTCTGCCGCGCCGGCTTCCTCGTGCGGCAGGAGGAGACCGAATTCCCCGGCACGCAGGAGTACGTCTTCGCCCTCGACGGCCTCCGCACTTTCGTTCTCGGCACGCTCGCCGGCGACACCCGCGCCCGCCTCCACCTCGCCGCCGCCCGGTGGCTCGAGGTGCGCGCGGGGGGCAAGACCGGTTTCGTCGAGACGATCGCGGGGCACTTGGCCGCCGGCGGACTCCAGGCCCCGGCCGCGCAGCGCTACGGTGAGGCGGCGGACGAGGCGCGCCGCCGGACGCTCTACGAGCGGGCCGTCGGCCTGTACAAGCGCAAGCTCGAGTTGCTGGAAGCCGACGACCATCCGGGACGACTCGCCGCGCTCCACGACCTCGGTACGGTGCAGGTCGCGATGGGCCGCACGGACGCCGCCGAGGAGTCGTTCCGCCAGATGTTGCGCAGTGCCTGGACGCTCGGCACCCCCGGCAAGGTCGCCGTCGCCCTCTCCAAGCTCGGCCGCCTCTCGCGGGGCCGCGGCGACTACGCCGCCGCCCTGCGCGACCTCGACGAGGCGCTCCGCCTGTTCCGCCAGTGCGGGGACCAGGTCGGCGTCGCGGCCGCCCTCGCCGACATCGGCTCCCTCCGCTTCCTCCTCGGCCAGTACGCGGAGGCGCGGCGCTGCCACCGCGAGGCGCTCGCCCTGCGGCGGGAACTGGAAGACGACCGCGGCAGCGCCCTGGCCCTGCTGCACCTGGCGATGCTCGACCGCGCCGAGGGATTGCTCGACCGCGCCGCCGCCAAGACCCAGGAAGCCCTGCGTCTCGGCGAGAACTCCGCCGCCAAGGAGGAACTGGCCCAGGCGATGAACGTCCTCGGCGTCCTGGCCTTCGACCGCGGCGACCTGCAGAGCGCCGCCGGCTACTTCCAGGAAGGGCTCAAGCTCGCCGCCGGCGCCGACCGCCGGATGGAATGCTACCTGCTGAACAACCTCGGCGAGGTCCAGTTCTGGTCCGGCCAGCTCGACGACGCCGCCCGCAACCTCGGCCGCGCCATGGAACTGGCCGGCGAGCAGGAGGATCGGCGGGCGCTCGGCGAGACCCACCGCAACGCCGCCCGGCTCTCGATCTGGCAACGCCGGCCCGAGCGCGCCGCGGCCTACGCCGACCGCGCCCTCGCCCTCGCCCGGCAGATCGGCAACGAGGAGTCGCTCGGTCTCGCCTGGGAACTGGTCGGCGAGGTGCGCGCGTTCGCCGGAACGCCGGCCGGTGCGGAGGAGCCCGACGTCTGCTTCCGGCGGGCGATCGACATCTTCCGCCGCATCGGCCATCAGGTCGAGTTGGCGCGTGCCCTGTACTCCTACGGCCACGTCCTGCGCGTCCAGGGCCGCACCGCCGACGCCCAGCCGATCCTCGGCGAGGCGCTCGATCTGTTCACCCGCCAGGGCAGCGCCCTGGCCGAACGCGTCCGCCAGCTCCTCGCCTGACCGGCGCCGACCGGACCGCCCGGCTCCGCTGGACCGTGGGGGTCTACCGCACGACGGGCCCCGGACGCCCCGGGCCCTTGCCCCCGGGCGCCGCCCGGCTCGCGCCGGTCCCGCGCCGCGCCGGCTCAGTGGCAGGCGCGGAACGCCAGGTCGGCCTGCAGCCGCCCGCCCCCCGGCGTGGGGCAATCGACCTTCAACCGGCCCTGCACGCTGTCGACTCCGTTCACCTCCGCACCACCGGCCTCGACCAGCACGTCGAACACGGCGCAGTCCTTCTGCCGCAGCTCCAGCGCCTCGTCCTCGGACCTGCCCGGGCCCGCGACGAGCAGGACCGCGTCGCGCGAACCGCTGCCCTGGAGCTGGAGATGCACGCGCGGCGACTCGGAGACGAAGTCGGCTCCGAAGAAGCCGGAGCCGAAGGCGTCGCCGGACCGGCAGCCGTCGAACGAAACGGTCCAGTCGCCCATCACGCCGCTCCGATGCGTGACGGCGCCGTCGACGCGCGACCAGCACATGTACCAGATGAAGTAGGCGAGCGCTCCGCCGAAGGCCAGGACGCCGGCGAGGATCAGTGCGATCATCCCGGGCTTGACGCGGCGACGTCGCCCGAACAGCGGAGACGACGGCAAGCTGGGGGGTGCCTGGAGCATCCCCGGGGGCGGCGCGGGCGCCGGCCTCGCCGGCGGATAGGCCACCGGTGGTCCGTACTGCGGCACCGCCACCTCCGTCCCGCAGAACTCGCAACGTGACCGTCCCGCGGGCGACGGCGCGGAGAGCTGCGCGCCGCACCCGGGGCACCGCGGCGCCACCGGCATCGTCAAGCCTCCTCCCCGTCCCGCTCGGAGCGAACGACCTCGATCCCGCGCCGCCGCAGTTCGTCGAACAGCAGCGCCGGCGGCACGTCGCGCCCCGGCGACAACAGCCCCACCCCCCGCAACCGCCCCTCGATCAGCAGCTCGGCGCCGATCGCCGCGGTGTAGCCCACGGCGCGATTCATCGCGAACAGGCCGGTCGCCAGGTCCCGCCGGTCGAGCATGTCGTAGACCACGGTCCGCGGGTGCCCGGCGCGCCGGCCCCACGCGACCACGCGCAGCACCGCCAGGTCCCGCTCGCCGTCGGCGTACGCGAGCTGCGGTTCGAGCAGCCGGGCGAGGAAGCGGCGCGGCGACACCGCAACGCCGTCCACCATCACCGGCTCGTCGCGCAGGAAGCCGAGCCCCGCCAGGGCGTTCCACAGCGCGCAGTGGCCCGGCCAACGCAGCGTGTAGCGACCCACTTCGCGCGCCGCCGGCCCGAGGCCGAACAGGCGGGCGTAGTGCACCGCGTCGCCGTTGGGGTACGCCTCGAGCGACCCGAGGCCCGCCACCTCGATCGCATGCACGTTCTCGGCCCGGAAGATCGCAGCGGGCCGAAGCTCGACCTCCCGCCCGGCGCGGATGAGCCGTGCCGGGCGCCGGTACGACAGCAGCACGCCGTCGAAGGTCCAGCTCACCTTGTAGCGCAGCGGGTTGCCCGCCGCCGGCGCCTCCGGAATCCCCCCGCCGTACGTGCGCACGCCGCGCACCTCGTCCAGCTCGTCGAGCGCCGCGCGGGTCATCGCCAGATCGATGCCCGGGTCGAAGCCCATCTCCGGCAGCAGCGCCACGCCGCGCGACCGCGCCTCGCCCTCGAGCGTCCCGACCTCGCCGGCGTAGGACGTGCTGACGAAGTGCGCGCCGGCCTCCACCGCCGCGCGCGCAACCCCGAGCTGCAGGGCCGGGGGGACCATGCAGATCACCACGGCCGGCGCCGTCTCCCGCACCAGCCGACCCAGCGCCTCCGGGCCGGCGGCGTCCACCGACCGCGTCCGAACCTTCCGGCACCCCAGCCGCCCGAGCGCCCGCTCGACCGCCGACGCCTCGCGGTCCGCTGCGACGATCTCGTCCACGGCCGCGCAGCGTTCGAGATCGTGCACCACGGCACGTCCCTGCAGCCCCACACCGACGACCAGCACGCGCATCCGCCGCGCCTCCCGCGCCGGGGTATCATCGCGGAGGGCGCGCCCGGCCGCAAGCCGGCTCCACCCGTCGCGCGGTGGACTCCCGCCCCGAAGGCTCGCCGGTCGACGACCCGCCGTTCGGCGCCTGCGCCGGCACCGGCCCGCACGCCGCCGAGGGCCGCGGCGGAACCGCCCGCGTCCGGCGCGACGACGCCCGGAACCGCCCGGCCGCGGTGCCTTTCCCCGGCGGACGCGGTAGCATCGGAGCGGCGGCGCGCCGGCGCCGCGCCACGAACGATGGACGTCGCGCGCCAAGCCGAGATGCTCGCCAACCGGGTCCGCAAGACCTTCGCCCGGTTGCACCCGCGCTTCGAACGTCGCGGGATCGGCGCGTTCCGACTGTACGACCGCGACATCCCGGAAATCCGGGCCGCGATCGACTGGTACGAAGGGCACCTCGTCGTCGCCGAGTACGCGCGGCAGCAGACCGACCGGCTCCCGGGATGGCTGCCGGCGATGGCCGACGCCGTCGCCGCGGCCCTCGGCGTCCCGCCCGACCGGGTCCACCTGCGCCGCCGTCGCACCCGACCCGCGTCCGGCCCGCGCTACGAACGACTCGCACCTCCCGGCCCGCCGATCGTGGTGCGCGAGGGCGACCTGCGCTTCCTGGTCGACCTCGACGCCCGCCTCGACACCGGCCTGTTCGCCGACCACCGCGAGACCCGGGCGCGCGTCCGCGCCGAGAGCGGCGGGCGACGGTTCCTGAATCTGTTCGGCTACCCCGGGACCTTCACCTGCGCCGCCGCTGCGGGCGGTGCGGTCGCCACCACCACCGTCGACCGGTCGGCCGTCGCGCTGCGCCGCGCGCAAGAGAACCTCGCGCGCAACGGGCTGTGGAACCCGCGGCACGAGCTGGTGCGCGCCGACGTCGCCCCGTTCCTCGCCCGGGCCCGAGCCGCGGGCCGGACCTGGGACCTCGGCCTGCTCGATCCGCCGAGCTTCTCCACCCGGCGCGGCACGCCGGCGTTCGACGTGCAGCGCGACCACCGGGAACTGATCGAACGGACGCTCGAGGTGTTGGCACCCGGCGGCGTGCTCTACTTCTCCACCAACCACCAGCGATTCGAGCCGCGCCTGGAGGGGCTGCCGGCGGAGGTCCGAGAGATCACCGGCGAGACGATCCCGGAGGACTACCGCAACCGGACCGTCCACCGGTGCTGGCGCATGACGGTCCCCGGCCGTGTCCGTCCCGGAGCGCCGGGTCGCCGGCTCCGCCCGCGGCCGCCGTGACGTCCCATCCGCCCCGCGTGGACGCCCTGGCGCTCTCCCGCCGGGCCTCGCAGGTTTCGTGGAGTTCCCCGCGATCCATGGTAGGCTGCAGGTGGGAGCCGTCGGCCGACGGCCGCGCGGGGCGAAGGGCACCCCCGCCGGCAGACGTCGCCGGCGACGGAGAGGACGATGCGGTTCGGCTTCGTCATCGCGGTCCTCGCGGGAGTGTTCCTGCCGCCCGCGCGGGCGGCGGGGCAGCCGGCGGTCGAGGAAGGGCCGGCGGCGCGCGAGGAGACCGAACTGAGCTTCACGGCCGAGGACACCGGCGTGCGGATCCGGATCGTCGATGGCGGGCCCGGACGCATCCCGGACGAGGACTGCCGCACGCCGTGCCGGTTCCGCGTGCCCAACGGCCACTACGTGATCGCGGCGGGGAGCTACGAGTTCGAGGTGCGGGCGAACGGCGGGACCCAGCACTGGGAGGTGGAGGACGATCAGATCCACCTGATGGCCCTCGGGATCCTCGGCATCCTGCTCGGCGGCGCCGGCCTCGGTGCCGGCATCTGGGGGCTCTCGGAACTGCTGCCGCAGGACGACCCGAGTATCGACTGGCTGGTGGGGGCGAGCGTGGCGACCGGACTGGGCGGGGCGATCTTCATCGCCGGCATCGTCGCCACGGCCCTCTACCCCGGCTCGGCCGAATTGCGCTCGTACGCCCCGACGATCGGCGAGTCCGCCACCCTTGCGCCGTCGCTCGCTCTCTTTCCGGGCGCCGGCGGAGCCCCCGGCTGGGGCGTCGCACTGTCCCTCCGGCTGTGAGTCAGAACTCGATCCGCCACCGGACGTCGGCCCCGACGTTGCCGAACTGCTGGTCGTTGTTGTTGTCGTACACCCCCTCGAACGACAACTGGTCGGTCACCTCGTAGGAGAACACCGCCCGGAAGTCGTGCGTGTCCGTCAGCGCCGAGGAGGCCTCGATGCGCACCTGGTCGGACAGCCGTTTGCCGATCGAAATCCGCGGTTCCGACCGCCCCGTCCGTGTGGAATACTCGGTCGTGAGCCGCATCTGGTCGATCAGCGGCACGTAGCGGTTCACCCGCTCGGACACCCCCAGCGCCTCGTCGAACACCTCGGCCAGCGCGCCCCCCACCGCCCCTTCGGCCCCCAGCAACTCCGCCTCCTCGCGCGTCATGCCCAGCGTCAGCAGGAGCACCACGTCTTCCTCGGGCAGGTCCGGGTCGGACGTCGTCACCAGCCGCAGGTCGTCGCGCCGGCCCGTGGCGGTCAAGAGGATCCGCCAGTCGCGCACTTCCGTCTCCGCCACGATGTCGAACCGCGGGTCGATCCGCCACGGCGAATCGAACGTCACCACGCCGCGCGTCACGTCGAACACAGACCGCCGGAACCGCATTTGCCCGTGGTCGATCACCATCGCGCCCACCAGGCCGTACAGCTGGTTCGTTCCGACCAGCCGGAACGGCTGGCTCGCGTCGTCGATGTGGAACGTCGCCTCGATCAGGTTGTTGCGGATCGATAGTCCCTCGCCGTGCAGTCGCACGTCGAATCGCACCTGGTCGTCCTCCGGACGGAACGTCGGCACCGCCGACACCGTCGTGCGTCCGAGGGTCGAGAGCGAGACGCCGAGGCGGATCGGATCGGTGTAGGCCAGCCGCGTCACCCACACGTCCCCCGTGATCACCGGCCGGAAGTCGTTCCGGTCGCCGGCGATCAGCACCGTCCCGTCCATCGTGATCGGCAGCGTCTCCGTCAACTCGGTGGAGAACCCGCCGAAGTCGAGATACAGGTCGTAGCTCACCGGCGAGAAACGTTCGAGTCCCACGCCGCCGCCGAGCCGGAAATTGCCGTCGAGAAACCGGCCGCTGCAGCGATCGATCGTGACGAGCGACGGCGTGAGGGTCAACTCGGCGGACAGGCCGGTCACGTCGCCCCAGCGTTCGCCCGTCGCGATCCGGCCGTCGGCCAGGCGGACCGTGCCGACGAGCTGCGGGTCCTGCAGCGTCCCGGTGAGCCGTGCGCCCAACTCCAGGCGTCCCGACACCTCCGGGAGGTCGGGAGCGAACAGCGCCGCTACCGTGGCGAGATCCGCCGTGCCCTGCAGGTCGAGATCCAGGCGATCCGCGCCGGCGCGACCGAGCAGCGTGAAGCGCGACCCTGCCGGCGCCTCGAACCGCCCCCGCCGGAACTCCACGCCCCGCTCGTCGAAATCCAGCCACACCGCCTCCGTCGCGCTCACCCTCCCCCGCGGCGTCTCCAGCTCGAACCGCGACAGGTCCGCCTTGCCCGCGATCGAGAACGTGCGGCCCAGTCCGACAACGAACGCCGTCCGGCCGGACAGCTCCAGATCGTAGCCCGCCAGGCGCGGATCATCGACGAACGCCAGCGGCCGCAATCGATCGAACTGGGCTTCGACCCCGATCCGGCTCCGGCCGGACAGGTCGGCGCGTGCCGCGAAGCGGATGTTGCCGGTTTCCACCGTTCCCTTCACCCGCGCCTCGCGACCCGCCTCCAGTTCCACCTCCCCGGCGACCTCCCCGAGCGGCTGTCCGGCCACGGTTGTTTCGGTCAACCGCATCGCGACCCGACCGCCCAACGCCTCGACCGGCCCCTCCAGCGTGCCGTTCACCGCGGCCCTGGCGTGGAGGTCCACGCCGCCGAGCGCTTCGCCGAGGAACTCCTCGAGCGGCAGCCCTTCGCCGTGGAACTCGGTTTCCAGCCGCCCCTTCCGGCTGTACGTCGCACTCCCCTCGACCCAGCCGCCCGACCGTTCGATGCGGAACCGCGGGATCTGGAACGCTCCGCCGCGCCAGCGTCCCGATGCGCTGACGAAGTCGAGCGGCTGGCCCTGGTAGGTCGCGCGGCGCGCCCGGCCGTCGAACGAGACGTCGAACGCGTTCGTCCACGAGCGGTAGGCCAGCCGGACGTCGGCGTCGACGAGGCCATCGACCATCGCCCACTCCTGCGGGTCGTCCCGCAGCACGCCCGGCACGTCGTGCACCCACGCGCCCTCGGCCCGGATGTCGGCCGTCGCCGTCCAGCGGCCCGGTTCGCGGCCGGAAAGGTCGAACGTCAGGCCGAGGACGGAGTAGCGGCTTTCCCCGGTGGTCGCGTGGATCTCCGGGAACGACAGCACCAGATCCTCGTAGAACAGGTTCGCCTTGACGTCGCCGAACGACTTGCCGAGATACCGGAAGTCGCGCAGCGTCATCTCGGCGGTGATCGTCAAGTCGTCGATCGGACCCTCGAGGTGCGTGTGCGCCGGGCCGTGGCCATCGATCGGGATCTCGAGCAGTTCGCCGAGGGCTCCCGGGGCCAGTTCGTCGCTGACGATGTCCAGGACGAACCACGAGTCGGCGAAACGGTAGCTGCCGGTCACGAGATGGCGTCCCTCGCCGACCAGCGCCGTCGAGGGGATCATCGTCAACTGCTCGGAGTTCACCTCGATGCCCCCCGTGGCGTGCGCCTTGGGGAAGTCCAGGATCACCAGCTTGTCGTCGAAGCGGAAGGACGTGTCGAACACGCCGAAGTCGAGCACGTCGGTGTCGGCCTCGGCCCGCAGGAAGAACGGCTTCGACGTGCCGGTGACCTGCACCGTGCCGTCGAAGGTCTGCGCGCACTTGCTGCGCGGCACCCCGAACCGTTCCAGCAACGGGGCGAACTCCAGCCGCTCCATCCGCACCGTGCCCCGGTACGGCAGCTCGGCCGCCGCGAGGTCGAGCGTCCCGTCGATCGTGAGCCGGCCGATCCCCGTGTCCACCCGGAGGTCCTCCGCCGCCAGCGCGTCGCTGCCCAGACGCACGACGCCGTCGAGGTGCCCCACGTAGCGCCCCGCGACTCGCGCGTCGCGGACGTTCACGGACAGCCGCGAGCGCCACCGGGCCCGGTCGTGGCCCGCGACCGGGTCCGCCGGCACCCCGTAGTCGACCTGACCGGACACCCGCACGCTCCCGGCCAGGTCGGGAAGCCCCAGCGAGTCGGGCAGCCGATCGAGCAGTTCGAGCGGCAGCGCCGCCTCCGCCGACAGGTGCACCTCGGGATGCTCGCCCCACGCCACCGTCCCCCGGTCGACCCTCAGGCGCACGTCGTCGCCCAGTTCCACCGCCAACCGCCGGATCCGCAGTTCGGCCGGCGTTGCGCTGACCCGCGCCTCGCAGCGCTGCAGCGGCCGGACGAAATCGCCCCAGGCGACGCGACCGCCCGAGACCAGCGCCCGGAGTTCGAACAGCTCGTTGCGACTGCCGGTGACGTCGAGGTTCACGCCGCGCAGTTCGGCCGTCACCGCCGGTGTTCCTTCGTTCTCGAACCGCAGCACCACCGTCCCGTCGACCGCCGCGAACGCGTCGAGAATCGGCGGAGACGCGTCGCTCGACGCCGACCGGTGGGGCCGGGGCAGGTTCACCACCCGGCCGTCCCGCACCTTGAGGAACAACCGCGGCTCGACCAGCGCCACCTCCTCGAAACGATACTTCCCTCGCGCCAGCGACCACGGGTCGGGGGTGATCGTCAGTGCCCGTGCCTCCAGGAACGGTCCCTCCGTCACGTGCGACACGCGGAGCCCGTAGACCGTCACGGTCAGCGGAAACAGCCGCACCTCGACGCTCTCGATCTCGGTCGGAATGCCCCACGCCTCGTTCAGAGCCTTCAGGATCAGCGACCGGACATGGCGGCGGGCGGCCGACGAGTTCGCGTAGATCCCCGCCGCGGCGACCACGATCGTCGCCACGATGAACAGGATCAGCAGGATTCGCCGCACGACCCGCATCGGGACTACTCTAGTCCAGACGGTCGGGAAGTCGAGAAAGTCAAGGACACCTGGAAAACCCGGTCGACATGCACCGGAATGGCCGGAACCCGGCGTCGCGCGGGCGCACCCTCCGAGCCGTCCGCGCCGTGCCGTCTCTGCTGTCGGAGCCGCGAAGCGCCGGGATGGGGCGAGATGGGCGCCTCGAACCGGTTGGGGCGGGGTGGTGCTGGCCGGGCCGCAGCGCGGATGGCTCCTGTCGAGAGGTCTTGACCTCGGTCGCACACGGGCCGAAACTCGCCCGCCGGAGGATGACGATGGCCGACGTGGGAACCACCGGAGTCGTGTTTCGGGAACCGTTGATCTTCGAGCGATCGCGGCCGGGTCGGACGGGCCTTCGACTGCCCGAGGCGGGCGTGGGTACGGTGAGCGACGACCGTGCCGGGCCCGATCTCCCCGCCGCTTGGCGGCGCACCGCGCCGCCGAGACTTCCCGAGGTTTCCGAGGCGGAGGTCGTCCGCCACTTCGTCCGCCTCTCCCAGTGGAACTTCTGCGTGGATTCCGCCATGTACCCGCTCGGGTCGTGCACGATGAAGTACAACCCGAAAGTCAACGAATGGGCCGCGCGGCTTCCCGGCTTCGCCCGCCTCCACCCCCAGACCCCCCAACATCTCGCGCAGGGCGCCCTCGAGTTGATGTGGGACCTCGAACGGCGACTGTGCGAGATCTGCGGCTTCACCCGCATGACGCTTCAGCCGTCCGCAGGCGCCCAGGGCGAGTTGACCGGGATGCTGATGGTGCGGGCCTACCACGTCGATCGGGGCAACCCGCGCAAGAAGGTCCTGATTCCCGACACGGCCCACGGCACCAACCCCGCCTCCTGCTCCCTTGCCGGCTACTCCACGGTGCCCGTTCCATCTGGACCCGACGGGCTGGTCGATCCGGCCGCGGTCGCCAGGCTGATGGACGAGGACGTCGCGGCGATCATGGTCACGAACCCGAACACGCTGGGGCTGTTCGAGACCCACATCGCCGAAGTGGCCGAGATCGTCCACGGCAAGGGCGGCCTGCTCTACGGCGACGGGGCCAACCTCAACGCGCTGCTCGGCATCGCCCGTCCCGGCGACTTCGGCGTCGATGTGATGCAGCTCAACCTCCACAAGACCTTCTCGACCCCGCACGGCGGCGGTGGGCCGGGCTCCGGTCCCGTCGGTGTCGGCCGGCGGCTCGAGCCGTACCTGCCCGTACCGATGATCGAGAGGAACCCCGACGGGACCTTCCGCCTCGACCACGATCGACCCAAGTCGATCGGCAGGATGCGTTCGTTCTACGGCAACTTCGGCGTGATGGTCCGTGCCTACGCCTATCTCCTCCACCACGGTCCCGAGGACATCCGGCGCGTGGCCGAGATTGCCATCCTCAACGCGAACTACCTCCTGGCGCGCCTCCGCAGGACCTTCCACGTGGCCCAGGACCGGTTCTGCATGCACGAGTGCGTCCTGTCGGACCGCGACCTGCACAAGGAAACCGGTCTGTCGACCATGGACGTCGCCAAGGGATTGCTCGATCGTGGCTTCCACCCGCCGACCGTCTACTTCCCCCTCGTGGTCAAGGGCGCGATCATGATCGAGCCGACCGAGACCGAATCGCCCGAGACGCTGGACGAGTTCGTCGCCGCCCTCGAGGAAATCGTGGCGCTCGCCAAGTCGGCCCCCGACGATCTGCATCACGCCCCGCACCGCACCCGCATCGGCCGTGCCGACGAGACGCGCGCCGCCCGGACTCCGGTACTCCGCCACAAGTTCGACGAGAGGCGTTGACGGTGGCCCCGCGCGGGGCCGGGTGTCCGGAGGCCCGATCCGCGCGCGTTGAGCCTGGCCGGAGACGTCGCCATGGGGCCTGCGGCCTCGACCGTGCCGCCATCCGTTCGCGCGTTGCGCGAGGGATCCATCGGCCGGCGCGACCGCGGCCGCAACCGCGGAGTCGCATCGGTCGAACGGAATGCCGGGGCGCGACGGAGCCTTGCGGCCCTTCCACCAGTTGCCTATGCTGCCGGGTGCAGCGGGGTGTTCGGCCTCGCCCGGGTGGAACGGATGACCGTGCGCGCCCTCGGACGGCTCGCTTCCGTGCTGTTCGCCGCGACCCTCGTCGCCGGCTGCGGAGACGACGCGGCCGGACCGCCGCGTTCCTGCGTCGGCCAGACCTGCTCCGGGATCGGCACCTGCGTCGAGGAGGTCGGCTACGCCTACTGTGCTTGCCCGCCCGCTCATCATCCCGTCGGCCTGACCTGCGTGCCCGACCACGCATCGGTCCCCTGCGATGGCGTCACTTGCTTCGACCGCGGCTGGTGCCGCATCGGGCGCGACGGTGACCCGACCTGCGAGTGTTTCCCCGGCTACCGTCTCTCCGGCGGTTCGGACCTCGTCTGCCTTCCGGAACTCGAGTTTCCCGACGCCGATGGGGGCGCCGACGCCGACGTTCTGCCGGAGGACGACGCCGGCGACGGCGAAGCCGCCGACGACGGTGCGGAAGCCGAGACGGGATGCGTCGGGGAGCTGGGCGGGCCGTGCAACCTGGTCAGCCAGTGCGGTTGCGACCCCGCCGAGCAGTGCCGCCTCGCCGTGCTGCCGACCGTCACCGAGGCGTGCGGGTCGATCGGCGACGCCGCCGTCGGCTCCCTCTGCAACATGCTGGAGGACCGCTGCGTTCCCCAGGCCGCCTGCCTCCCGCTCCTCGGCCGCCTCGCCTGCGAACAGGTCTGCTACCTGGACGGCGACTGCAGTTCGGGGCTCGGCTGCATCCATGACATCCTCACCGGGACCGACTACGGACTCTGCTCGCCCCCCGCCACGCCCTGCGACCCGTACGGGGCAGCCGGTACCGACTGCCCCGCCGACAACGCCCGCCGCGTGACGCCGGGACTCGCTCTGTTCACCTACTGCTCGCCCGCCGGCACGGTCGATGCCGGCGGCGCGTGCGTGAGCGACAACTGCGTGGCCGGATCCGGATGCTACGTGCTCGACCGCGGCACCCCGACCTGCCGCCGCTACTGCGACATTGCAACCCCCGACGCCTGTGGCGCCGGCATCCCCTGCCAGGACCTGCTGGGCAACGGCGTCCTCGGCCTCTGCCCGTAGGCCGGCCGGCCCTAAGGCCCATCCCAGGTTCTTTCGGGGTGCTGCCGGCACGCGGGGGCGGGAGGCCGACAGGAGGGTCGGATTGCCATGTCGGCGCGCCCCCGAAGATTCGGTCGGAGCGGTTTCCGACGGTCTGCGTCCTGTCGGTGCGACGCCGGATCGGAGGTGCCGCGACCTCGCCCTACACCTTCGGCTTGCCTCGCCAGGAGGTTTGTGAGTCCAGATGTCCGAGGATGGCTAGCTCGGCGGTGGCGGCCGGCACGCCGCCCTGTGTCGGACGCGCATCAGGTACGTTCCCCACGGGAACATCGCAGAATGCGTCCCGGCGCGC
>JAAZOP010000237.1 GCA_012797735.1 Myxococcales bacterium | reverse complement strand
TTCGCCGGCGCGAACGTCGAGAACTCGAGCTTCGGACTGGCGCTCTGCGCCGAACGCGCCGCGGTCGTCTCGGCCGTCGCCGCCGGCCGCCGCCGCTTCCGGGCGCTGGCCCTCGTCGCCGGCCGCGGCACGCCGGCCTCCCCCTGCGGCGCCTGCCGCCAGGTGCTGCACGAGTTCGCCCCCGAACTGCCGATCCGCCTGGTGTCGGCGGACGGCCGCGTCCGCGACGTCCGCCTGGATGAGCTGCTGCCGCTGGGGTTCGGCCCCCGGGACCTGCGACGGAGCTAGCGGCCCTCCGCCGCCAGCGGCACAGCGGGAGGTTCGGCGGAGCCCCGCGCCGGGAAGCCGACGGTCGAGAACGGAAGGATCGGCCGGGTGCGTCAGGGCGTGACCATGCGCGGGTCGCCGCAGACGCCCTCGCCCGTGGCGGGGTCGAGCAGGCACTGCCACTGGCCGCAGTCGCCCGCCCACGGCGAACCGGGGTCCTCGACCTCGTTCCAGCGGCAGTCGTTCTGCCCGTCGCAGGGCTTGTTGCAGATCTTGGTCGTCAGCGTGGCCCCCATCACCGTCCGCGTGTCGGTCCCCTCGACGTAGCCGGCGGGACAGGCGAAGGTGTCGGTGTTGCCGGCGACGGGCGCCATGCCGCAGACGAGCGCGTTTCCAGTGCAGCTCATCGCCATCAGCGTGCAGGAGCCGCCCGCCGAGTAGATCGTGATCCCGTACGTGCGGTTCTGGATGCTGCGGCCGCAGGCCACCACCGCGCTGCCGTCGGCCGGCTCGACCACGTTGTCGCAGCCGACGATCGTTCCGGCCGTGGGGTTGGTGTCGCTGCACTCGCGCCCCTCGCACCGGCACGGCGCGCCGATATTCTGATCGTTCACCGTGCAGGACGTGGTGCACGAGTCGTAGTCTTCGTCGTTGCCGTCGTCGCACGCCTCGCCCGGGTCGAGCGTTCCGTTGCCGCAGGCCGACATCAGCAACGTGCAGTCGGCGAGACAGGCGCCGGTCTCCGCGGTGTCGCACGCCTCGTTCGTCGTGTTGCCGTCGTCGCAGACCTCGCCTTCCTCCACGACGCCGTTGCCGCACACCGGCGCGGGGACGTCGGCGGGGACGTCGGCGGGGACGTCGGTGGGGACGTCGGCGGGGACGTCGGTGGGGACGTCGGTGGGGACGTCGGCGGGCACGTCGGGTTCGACGTCGGCATCGGCGTCGGCGTCGGCGTCGGCGTCGGCGTCGGCCCCGCCCTCGGTCGTATCGCCTTCGTCGGTCCCCGTGTCGCCGCTCGAGTCGTCGTCGCCGCAGGCGAGCCCGCCCAAGACGAGCGCCAGCACGGCCAGCCACCACGGATTGCGCGTCATGCTCCACCTCCTGGCGGATCGAACCGGGTCCTCTTCGGTCAAGGAGCCGGACCCGCCGCTGAACCACTGCATCCTGGAGTGCTGCCGCCGGCTTGTCAACTCGCCGGCGCCGCGCGATTCGCCCGCCGTCCAAGGTGCATTCCCCCTGGCCGCACCGCCTGCGTCGCGCTAGACTGCGACCGCTCTTGCGACCGCGACCCGGGTGGACCGGGCGAGCGACCGGCGGGGGGCTCGCGAGGGCGGGGAGAGGACGAAATGCACGGACGGAGGCTGGGCTGGATCATCGGCTGCGGCGCGCTGCTGCTCGCCGGGGCCTGCGGCGACGACTCGACGACCACCGACACGGGCGGCGACGTGCCCGACGTCCGGCCGGACGGCTGCCTCGATCTCTGCACGCTCGGCGCGCGCATCTGCTCCGGCGGCGGGTACCGCGAGTGCGTGACGCAGGCGGACGGCTGCACGGACTTCGGCGACGTCACGCCGTGCGGGGCGGGCGAGGTCTGCTCGGGCGGCACGTGCGGCGACACCTGCCGCGACGTCTGCGCGGAGGGTGACACGCTGTGCTCCGGGGCGGGCACCGTGACCTGCGCGCGCCAGTCCAGCGGCTGCCTGGACTGGAGCGACGTCACCCCGTGCGCGCTGGGCGAGGTCTGTTCGGACGGCACATGTGCCGGATCGTGCGTCGATCGCTGCGCGACCGGGGCGCGGCAATGCTACGGCGACGGGTGGCAGGAGTGCGCGACCGGGGCGTCGGGGTGCGCGGAGTGGGGTCTGCCGGTCTCGTGCGCCGAAGGGGAATTCTGCGCCGGCGGCGTCTGCATCAGCGGCTGCCGCGATCTGTGCACCCCGGAGGGGGCGACGCGCTGCCAGGGGCCCGGCGTGGCGACGTGCGAGCGGCAGGCGAGCGGCTGCCTGGACTGGGGCGTCGTCGTGCCGTGCGGGGCGGGCGAGGTCTGCACGGGCGGGTCGTGCGAGGAGCGCTGCTTCGACCAGTGCGCCGAGGGCGCGACGATCTGCTCGGGGTTCGGCGTGCGCACCTGCGAGCGGCAGGCGAGCGGCTGCCTGGACTGGAGCGACGTGGCTCCCTGTCCGGGCGGCGAGGTCTGCTCGGGCGGCGTCTGCGTTGGAAGCTGCTCGGACGTCTGCACCGACGGCGCGACGCGCTGCGCCGGGTCAGGGTTCCAGACCTGCGCGGAACAGGCGAGCGGCTGCCTGGACTGGGGCGACATCGCCGCGTGCCCCGAAGGCCAGGTCTGCTCGGGCGGTGCGTGCCGGGACCTGTGCGTCAACCAGTGCACCGAGGGGGCGCGGCGCTGCGTGACCGGAGGCTACGAGGCGTGCGAGGTGCAGCCGACCGGTTGCACCGACTGGAGCACGCCGGTGCTGTGCGGGGCGGGCGAGATGTGTTCGGGCGGCGTCTGCATCCCGTCGTGCTCGGATACGTGCACCGGCGGCGCGACGCGCTGCGTCGGGTCGGGGATCCAGACCTGCGCGCTGCAGACCAGCGGCTGCTACGGCTGGAACCCGGCCGAGGCCTGTCCGACGGGCCAGACCTGCCGGGGCGATGTCTGCGTGCCGCTGTGCACGGACGAGTGCACGCCGGAGGGGTCGCGCGGCTGCGACGCCGCGACGGCGGCGGTGCGCACCTGCTCGCGGGCGACCGACGGCTGCCTGGCCTGGGGCCCGCCGGTGGCGTGTCCCGCCGTGCCGAACGGCACGCCGATCTGCACGGCGGGCGGGATCTGCTCCGCCACGTGCGACGCCGGCTACAGCCTCTGCGGCACCGACTGCCGGCGTTCCTGCCGGCCGTGGGAGTGGCAGAGCCCGCTGCCGCCGTACCACACCCTCTACGCCGTGACGAACGTCGGGGACACGGTCTGGGCCGTCGGCGAGTACGGCATCGTGGTGCGGAGCGCCGACGCGGGGGCGACCTGGGTCAACGTCGGCAGCGGCCCGCGCGTCACCCTGCGCGGCGTGGATTTCGTCGACGCCACCCACGGCTGGGCGGTCGGCGACGGCGGGACGATCATCGTCACCAGCGACGGCGGGGCGAACTGGAGCGTGCAGGCCAGCGGGACCACCGCGCAGCTCAACGCCGTCTCGTTCGCCGACGCGAACAAGGGGTGGGCGGTCGGCGCCAACGGCACGATCCTCGCGACCACCGACGGCGGATTCACCTGGACGCCGCAGACCTCCGGCACCACCCAGGCGCTGCTCGACGTCTACTTCGTCAACGACCGGAGCGGCTGGGCCGTCGGTGGCTCCGGCACGATCCTGCGCACCGCCAACGGCGGCCTCGTCTGGCTGCCCCAGACCAGCGGCACGAGCTACGAGATCCGCTCGGTCCACTTCGTCGATGCGACCAACGGCTGGGCCGCCGGCTACTACTACCTCTACCGCACCGCCGACGGCGGCATCACGTGGAGCACGACGTACTACACGTACCAGTTCCGGGCCATCGCCGGCGTGGCGGGCGCCACGGCGAACGGCGTGATGGCCGTGGCGGACGGCGGGGTCGTCTACTACTCGGCCAACGGCGGGTCGAGCTGGAGCGCCCGGACCAGCGGCACCTCCTCGGCGCTGTACGGCGTCACGTTCCTGGACGCGAACCGCGCGATCGCCGCCGGCGCCACGGGCACCGTGATCACGACGGCCAACGCCGGGGCCACCTGGGTCACCCAGCGCAGGCCGGCGATGGTGACGCCCAGCAACATGCGAGCGGTCGCGGCCGTCTCGCCGTCCGTCGCCTGGGCCGTCGGCTACGGCGGCGCGATCTACGCGACGACCGACGCCGGCGCGACCTGGACCGCGCAGACCAGCGGCGTGACGAACAACCTCTGGGGCGTCGATTTCGCGGACACCACGACAGGCTGGGCGGTCGGTGAGGGGGGGGTGATCCGCGGCACGGTCAACGGCGGCACGACCTGGACCGCGCAGACCAGCGGCACCACCTACGCCCTCTACGCGGTCGATTTCGTCGATGCCAGCTACGGCTGGGCCGTCGGGGCGTCGGGGACGATCCGCTTCACGCCGGACGGCGGCGCGACCTGGCAGGCCGAGACCAGCGGCGTCACGACCACGCTGCGCGGCGTGGGCTTCGTCAACCGCACGAACGGCTGGGTGGTGGGCGATTCCGGCACGATCCGCGTCACGACGAACGGCGGGGTCAACTGGACCGCGCAGACCAGCGGTCGGACCGAGGCGCTGTACGACGTCGAGATGATCGATGCCAACACCGGATGGGTCGTCGGCGCCAGCGGCATCGTCCTCAAGACGGTGAACGGCGGCACGACCTGGACCGTTGTCGGCACGCCGGCCTCGACCGCGTTCTACGGCGTCTCCTTCGCCGACGCGAACAACGGCTGGATCTTCGGCGCCTCGGGGACGGCGCTGCGGACGATCGATGGCATCAACTGGAACTCGCTGACCATTCCCACCGGTCTGGCCATCTGGGGGGTCGACTTCGCCAACACCAGCGTCGGCTGGATCGTCGGCGACTACGGCACGATCCTCGCCACTCGCACCGGAGGCGAGTAGCCGGGAGGAAAGGCGCGATGCGGCACCTCGAACGCTGGGGGCCCGTTCTGTTGCTCGTTGCCGGCGCCTGCGCCGAAACCAACGACGGCGCCGACGACGCCGGCGTCCGCGACGACGCGGGCGTGGAGGCCGATGCCGACGTCGGCGCCGACGCCGACGGCGACACCGGCGACCTGCCCGAGACGACCGACGTCCCCGGGGACGGCTGCGGCGCGGCGCCCTGCCTGGCCGACGAGCGGCGCTGCGAGCCGCCGCCCGCCGACGACGCGATCTACCGGGTGTGCGAGACCGGTCCGGACGGCTGTCTGCGGTGGAGCGACCAGCGCTCGTGCCCGGACGGCCAGTTCTGCCAGGAGGGGCTGTGCGTCGAGGTGTGCTCGGACATCTGCGCCGAGGGCGCGCGCCAGTGCCTGTCCGACACCGAGTGGCAGGTCTGCGAGCGGGGCGCGCGGGGCTGCCTGACCTGGGGCGAGGCGACCGACTGCCCGGCGGGGGAGATCTGCACGGGCGCTGGCGTGTGCGCGGTCTGCGCCGACGAGTGCGTCGAGGGGCTGGTGTATTGCTCGCGGACCGGCACGCCCCTGATCTGCGCGGCCGGGGCCGCCGGGTGCCTGACCTGGATCGAATGGCCTGCCTGCGCGCCGCCCCAGCTCTGCTGGGAGGGGGCCTGCGTCGATTCCTGCACGAACGTCTGCTCGGCCGGCCAGATGCGCTGCTTCGGGGCGGACTACCAGATCTGCATGATGCAGCCCGCCGGGTGCTACGGATGGGGCACGCCGTACCACTGCCCGGGGGGCCGCACCTGCACCGGCGCCGGGATCTGCCCGAGCTGCACCGACGTGTGCCGGGAGGGGGACGGCCGGTGCGACACCGCCACCTCCGCCGTCCGCTGCCGGCTCGACGGCGTCACCGGTTGCTGGGTCTGGAGCCCCTCGACGCCCTGCGGCACGCACGAGGTGTGCGAGGGGGCGGGGGTGTGCACGGTGGTCTGCACCGACGAGTGCCCCGCGGAGGGGGAACGGGAGTGCGGGCCGGGCGGCGGGGTGCGCGAGTGCGTCCTGGGGGCGCTCGGGTGTCGCGAGTGGACCCCCGAGACGCCGTGTCCGACCGTGCCCGGCGGCACGAACGTCTGCGTCGCCGGAGCATGCGACCTGACCTGCGACGCGGGGCTCCTGGAGTGCGGGCCGACGTCGTGCCGGGTTTCGTGCGCTCCCTGGACGCAACAGAGCCCGGTGCCGCCGTACGAGAACCTGTGGGCGCTCGACGCCGTCGGCAACACCGTCTGGGCGGCGGGCAACGCCGGCGCCGTGGCGCGCAGCGACGACCGGGGGGTCACGTGGCGCAACGCCGGCAGCGCCCCCGGCGGCACGGTGCTCAACGGCATCGATTTCGTCAACGCCAACCTCGGTTGGGTCGTCGGCAACGGCGGGGCGATCCTCCGCAGCGACGACGGGGGCGGCAACTGGGTGGCGCAGACCAGCGGCGTCACCGGCCACCTTCGCGGCGTGTCGTTCGTCGACGCGAACACCGGCTGGGCCGTCGGCGACGGCGGCACGATCCTCGCGACCACCAACGGCGGGACCACCTGGACGCCGCAGACCAGCGGCGTCACCGGCGTCCTGTACGCCGTGCACTTCGTCAACGCCACGACCGGCTGGGCCGTCGGCGCGGCCGGCACGATCCTCAAGACCGCGGACGGGGGACGCGTCTGGCTGCCGCAGACCAGCGGCACGACCTACGACATCCGTTCCGTCCGCTTCCTCGACGCCACGACCGGCTGGGCCGCCGGCAACAACTACGCCTATCGTACGACGAACGGCGGCGCGAGCTGGGCCGCCTTCGCCCGGTCCACGCTGCAGTACAACGCCGTCTGGCCGACCTCGGCCGGCACGGCGTTGATCGTCGGCGCGGGCGGACGCGTGGAGACCACCTCCGACGGCGGCCTGAGCTGGTCGACGCGCACCAGCGGTACGAGCGCCAACCTCCACGCCCTGCTGTTCTTCGACGCGCTCAACGCCGTCACCGTCGGCGCGAATGGCCTCGTGCTCACCTCCGCCAACGGCGGCTCGACCTGGATCGAGCGGCGCGGCGGCACGACCGACAACCTCCGCGACCTCCACTTCGTGGACGCCACGCACGGTTGGGCCGTCGGCGCGGCCGGCCGCATCGTCGCCACGACCGATGCGGGCGCCGCGTGGACGCCGCAGACTTCCGGCGTCACGGCCAACCTCTGGGCCGTCCGCTTCGCCGACGTCTCGACCGGCTGGGCCGTCGGGGAGGGCGGCACGATCCTGGCGACGACCGACGGCGGCGCGACCTGGAGGGCGCAGGTCTCCGGCACGACCGGCGCGCTCTACGACGTGATGTTCCTCGACGCCGCCGAGGGGTGGGCGGTCGGCGCCTACGCCTCCGGCAGCTCCGTGCGCTACACCCCCGACGGCGGCGCGACCTGGATGGCCGAACCGACCGGCATTCCGACCACGGTCACGATGTACGGTGTTTGGTTCAATCCCAGCGGCAACGGCTGGGTCGTCGGCGCGTCCGGGACGATCCGCTACACCACCAATCGCGGCGTGAGCTGGAGCGCGCCGGGCGCCACCGGTACGACGCAGACGCTGTGGGACGTCGCCTTTGTCGATGACGCCACCGGCTACGTCGTCGGCGCCGCCGGTGTCCTGCTGGTCACCGCCGACGGCGGTCGGACCTGGACGCTCCGCGGCACCCCGGTCTCGACGGCCCTGTACGACGTCGGTTTCGTCGACCCGCTCCACGGATTCGTCGCCGGCGCCGCCGGGACCTTCCTCAAGACCTCCGACGGCGGCGCCTCCTGGACCTCCCGGTCCGCCACGACCTCCCGCGACCTTCGCGGACTGTGCTTCCTCACCGCCGAGGACGGCTGGGTCGCCGGCGACTACGGGACGATCCTCCGCACCTTCTCCGGCGGCGAGTAGTCCCCGACTCGCCCGCCGGACCACCGGTTCCGCGCCGACCGGCTCCGGCCGGCCCGTCGCCCCGGCTTGACGGGCGCCATCGACGAGGGCAGCCTGTCGTCTGGGGGCCGGCGGGCGCCGCAGGTGACATGCCGGGCCGGGATGGAGGGGAATCGGTCATGACGAAAGCTTTGCGCCTTCTCGTTGCCGCGGCGCTGGTGGTGTTCGGGCCGATGCCCGGGACGGCGCAGCCGCAGTCGCCGGCCGCCGCGGAGGCGCTGCGTCTCTTCGACGAGGCGGTCGCCGCGTCGGAGCAGGGGGACTTCCGCACCGCCCTTCGCCTCTTCCGCTCGTCGTTCGACCTGGTCCCGGTTCCGGACGCCCTGTACAACGTCGGCATGTGCCAGAAGGCGCTCGGCGACCTGCCGGGCGCCGCCAACACTCTGCGCGACTACGTCGCGCTCGTCGGAGCCAACATGAGCGTCGAGGAGCGGCAGGAATTCGACGCGCTGCTGGCGGAGCTCGCGCCGCAGATCGGCCGCCTGATCTTCGTGGCCGGGGAGCCGGGGGCCACGATCACCGTGGACGGCGTCGCCGCCGGCACCACCCCGTTCGCGAGCTGGGTGGCGGTGGCGCCCGGCCTGCACGTCATCGTGGCCTCGAAGCCGGGGTTCTCTTCGGCCACCGTCACCGTCGAGGTCGTCGGTGGGCAGGTGCTGCCGGTCGCGCTGGCCCTCGGGCCGCGGGAGGAGGTGCGGGTCGAGGTCCCGCGCGAGTCCCGGCCGGCGCCCCCTCCGCCGGAACCGACCTGTCCGGAACCCGGCACCGAGGCGCCCGTGGCCGCGTCGTCGAACCTGGGCCCGTGGTTCTGGACGACCGTGGCGATGGCCGGTGCCTCCGCCGTCGGAATGGCGGTCACCGGGGGGTTGACCTTGAAGTACAACGACGACTTCGAGGCGAGCGGCCACACCGACGCGAGCGCCCGCGACCGGGCGCTCGAGATGCGCACCGTCACCGACGTTCTGCTCGGCGTGACGATCGCCGCCGTGGTCGCCGGGACGATCGTGTTCCTGGTGCCGGGGGACGAGGGCGAGGCGCCGGGGTCCGGCTCCGGGGCGCCGCCCGTCGCGCTGTCCATCCTGCCGGGCGGGCTTGCGGTCGCCTGGTAGGTCGACGCCGCCCGCGACGTCCTGGTGTGCCGCCCGTCGAGGACCGACCGTCGCGTTCCTTCACCCGCGACCCGGGTCCCGGAAGGCCGGCGATCAGTCCGCCAGGCGCACGCGGACATCGGCGGCGCCGGACGGCCGGCCCGGCGGCGCGATCAGGAACGGGTTGATCTCCAGCTCGGCGATCTCCGGGTGGGCGGTCACGAGCGCCGAGAGCCGGACCAGGACGTCGCGCAGCAGCTCCAGGTCCGCGGGGGGTTCGCCGCGGCTTCCCGCGAGCAGCGGCCAGGCGCGGACCTGCCGGATCATCTCGCCGGCGTGGCGCGGTCCCACGGGGTGCAGGCGGAAGGCCACGTCGCCGAGCACCTCCACGTGGATCCCGCCGCTGCCGAACATCAGCAGCGGACCGAACAGCGGGTCGAGCGACATGCCGAGAATGGTCTCGCGGGCGCCGTCGAGCTGGCGTTGCAGGGCGATGCGACCCCGGCCGCCGCCGTGCTGCTGGAGCACCTCGCCCAGCCGTCGCCAGGCCCGCACGAGCTGTCCCTCGTCCGCCAGCCCGGTCGCCACGCCGTGCACGTCGCTGCGGTGCACGATCGACGGGGCGTCGACCTTGGCCACCAGCGGCCAGCCGAGCCTCGCGGCCGCATCGAGCGCCTCGTCGAGCGAGGCGGGGAACTCGGTGGACACCGCCGGGATGCCCCAGGCGGCGACCAGCGCAAGACCCTCGGCCAGGTCCAGCATCCGCGGCTCGCCGGGAGCGCGAAGGCGGGCGCGGGCCGCCGCCAGCAGGGCCGAGCCGCCGTCGCCCGACGGTCGGATCTCGGGCGGCGGGTCCTCCGGCCGGGCGCGTCCCGCGCCGTGGGCGGCGAGCGCCGCCAGCGCCTTGGCGGCCTCTTCCGGGAACGGGTACGTCGGGATGCCGGCCTCCCGCAACCGGCGTTCCCCTTCGCCGGCCGAGCGGCTCCGGGCCATCACGCAGGCGACGAGCGGCCGGCCGCGGGCGGCCGCCCGCCACGCCGCGACGATCGCCTGCGCGACCGGATCCGCGTCGACCATGATCGGTGGGGCGAACACGGCCAGCACGGCATCGACGCCCGGGTCGTCGAGCACGGCGCGGAGGGCGGCGTCGTATTCCGCCGCCCCGGCCGCGGCGAGCACGTCCACCGGGTTGTGGACG
>JAAZOP010000236.1 GCA_012797735.1 Myxococcales bacterium | reverse complement strand
CCTGCTCGTGCTCATGCTCGTGATCGTGATCGTGATCGTGGTCGTGATCGCGCTCGTGATCGTGACCGTGAGCGTGAGCGTGAGCGTGAGCGTGAGCGTGCTCGCGCCCGCGCTCGTGCTCGTGAGCGTGAGCGTGAGCGTGATCGTGCCCGCGCCCGCGCTCGTGCTCGTGCTCGTGAGCGTGAGCGTGAGCGTGATCACGCTCGTTCCCCCCTCCCGCCCACGCCCGACGGCCACCACACCGCACGACAACATCCGTTTCATGCACTGCGCGGCGGCGCCCCTCCATCGTCGGGTTGCAGGCGATCGGGCCCGTCCCGACCTCGTAGGCGAACCCCGTCCGCCACGGGCCCTCGCCTTCACGGATGCCGAGCGACAAGCGCTGGCCGGCCAGGCCCGCCACCCCGTCGCCGCTCACCTGCGGCGACACGAACGCCGTGTCGCGCACGCCGGACAGACGACGAACGGCAGGCCGAGCGCGGCGGCGACGGCATCCTGCAGCTCGCCATGGCCCCACCGTGGCGGGCGGAGCGGAAAACACCGGATCGGTGAGCCGATCCGGGACGAAGCCGCGGCACGTCGCATCGCCCGGGCGATCGTCAACAACGTCCGCCTGCACGGCAACCAGCCACGCAAGACCGGAACACGCTTCGCATCGTGGTCGAAGCACGGACGGCGATGACACCCCCGTCCCGCCTGCGATGCGCCGGCCTGGCCCCCGATGCTCGATCCCAGCCGCCCACGCCGGCGACGCCGCAGGCCGTTCGCTCCAGCCATCGAGCGCGTGGCGGACCAGCGCCCAAACACCCGCCCGACCCGGAGCCGCGCTGGATCGCGCCCGACAGGTTGCCGCGGACGACGCGCGGCGGTACCCTCGTCTTGGAATGCGGAGGGAGGACGAGATGACCCGACCGTGGCTGGCAGTGCCTTTCCTCTCCTGCCTTGCCGTCGCCTGGCCCGCGGGATGCGGCGACGACGGCGGGACCGACGATGGACGATCGGACGCCACCGGCGGCGACTCCGCCACGGTCGACGGCGCCGCAGACGCGGACGCTCGCGACGACGCCGGCCTCCCGCCCGACGGCGACCACCCCGACGGCCCCGACGATCAAGCCGCGGACGACGGCGGCATGGACGAAGGCGCGTCCGGCGACGGCGGGATGGACGACGGCGGGACGATCCTCGACGTCGTGCCCCGACCGCTCGGCGTCGTCGCCGACCGCCAGGACCTCGTCGCGGACGCCCTCGGGCGCCTCTACCTGATCCGGTCAGTGCGACGCACCCTGTACGCGGGCCGGATCGAAGGTCTCGCGGTGGTCGACGAGGTCGAGGTCTCGGCGCCCGAACTGTCGGGCTGGGCGGCGCGACCGCTCGCCGCCGTCACCCCCGACGGCTCGAGACTGCACGTCGTCTGGGTCGGGCCGAACGCCGCCCGTGCCTCCCGCCTGCACCACGCAGAACGCGACCCGGCCGGCGTCTGGCGCGAAGAAACCGTGCTGGACGGCGGAACCTCCTTCTACGCCGAGCCCGCCGTCGCCGCCGGCGGCGACGGGACCGTCCACGTCGTCGCCCAGCACTGGGCCGACGGCGTCGACTCCCAGCCGGTCGTCTACACGTGGCGGAACACCGCAGGGACGTGGTCGGAACCCGTGCGGATCTCACCGGAGGCCGGCGCGCACCGCGACATCGCCACCTTCACCGACCCGGCCGGCGGCGTCCACGCGGTCTACGCCGGCTTGACCCACGCCTACTCCCGCCACGCACCCCCGGGCACCCTCCTCTCCGACGCTCCGCAACTCGAAATTCCCAAGCGCGACGACCACGTCAACAATTTCTACGGCGACCTCTTCGTCGCTCCCGGCGGAACCGTGCACCGCGCGATGGCGACCTGGAATCGCCCGGCGGCCGAAGCAACCATCGATCACTCGACCCGCTCCCCCACAGGCGCGTGGTCGGTGCCGGAAATCGCCAGCGGCGGTCCGTTGCCGTCGACCCTCGACATCGAAACCCGCCCGGCCATCGGCGCGGCACGCGACGGCACCGTCTTCATCCTCTGGGGCGAGGCGGACGCCGACGGCCACCGGTGCCGGCTCGCCGTCCGGGAGGACGGCGGCTGGACCGTCCGCACGATCGACGACACGGCCGGAATCGGCTCGCAGCAGAAACCCTCCGTGGCCGTCACCGACGACGCCGTCACCGCCGTCTGGCGCCACGACGACGGCGAACTCTGGATCGCCGAGCTCTGGCGCCGGCCCTAGGCGGACCCCGGCCCGCACCCATGCTCCGCGTCCCATGGCGCCCCACGCCGCACGTTCCCGTCGCACGACGGGAAACGCCGGGCGATCCGCTTTCGCCGGCCCGCATGCGAACGCCGAATCGGGCGACGACCGGACCACCCTGCAGCGGCGTCCAGCGAGCCGAACGACCCGACGCGACCCCCGCCGAAACACGCCCCGCATGCCCCGCAACGCTCGGCGGCACGATCGCTCGGGCAGCACCGCGCCCACCACCGTGGGTCAACCCCTGCCCCGGTCCGGCACGACCTTCCTCAGGGACACACGGTCTCGGGCAGGTACCACGCGCCGTTCGGACACCGTCTCGTGTACCCCAGATCGCTGCAAGTGTCGCCCGCATACCAGTCGCCCGACGACCAGGAACAATCGTACGACTCGTCGACGGCCGAGTATTGGCAGACGTACATACAATCGCCGAGAACGCACGACGCCGTCACGCAAGAGCCGCCCGCGGCGCGCCCGTCGTCTCCGTCTCCGCACCCGCCCACGCCGAGCGCAACCAGACAGGAAAACAAGCACAAGAACAGCCGGCGTTTCATGGCAACCTCCCCGGTCTGCCGCCTTCCGAATCCGTCGCGGCACGCGACGAAACCCCCGACCCCTGACTCCGACTCTCGACGCGCGGCCCAGGCGTTGCGTCCGGCGGCGACCCCTGGCCGCACGGTGATCCCCTGATACGATCACGCCACGATCTTCACAAGAGCCTTCGTTCTTCCCCCGCCGCAGGACGACGGTCCGGAACCCGTGAGCACCCGTGTTGACCCGCATCCCCGCGGGCGATACCGTCCGCCCACCATGCAGAACCCGAAGAGGAATCGGACTCGGTCCGTCCGTCTCTTGGCCGCTCGGCTCGGCCTGCTCGGCCTGCTCGCAACGGGATGCGTCCCCGACGCACTCCGACCGTACGGAACGCTCCTCGGAGCCGCAGGGTCCGCCGGCCTGTCGACCGCCGGCGGCTGGACCGACTCCGAACCCGCGATCACCACCAGCTTCGCCGACGCCGTCACCGAGGTCCCCGCGTTGGACACGTTCGATCCGGCCGATCCCCGCCCGGCCGGCTTGCTGCAGCGAGGCGCCAACGGCGAGTTCACCCTGCAGCCCGGCTTCTACGCCTACGACGCCCAGAGCTACTGCCTGCACGCCGGCACGCACGGTCCGTCCCGCGGCGACGGGTATCTCCTCGCTCCCTTGCGCGGACCGCTCGCCGACCCCATTCGCAAGCTGCTGCAACGCTCGGTGGCGCGCCCGGACATCGAACAACACGACATCCAGATCCTCATCTGGGCCATCCTCGCCCACACCAACATCGGCGACATGGAGGCCCGGAGCCGGCAGGTCGCCGGACAACTGCTGACACCCGACGAGATCTTCCAGCTCAACGGCGGAGCCCTGGGCATCCTCCCGGCCGCCGTCCTCGAGCAGATGACCGCTCGCCTCCCGGAAGGCCTCCGCGCCGTCTTCGAGGCGGAAGCAACGCTGCGCGAACGCCTGACCGCGGGCGCGGCGACGTACGAGGAACTGGAAGCAATCGCCGTGCTGGCGGGCTCCGCGCCGCCCGAAAGCCTGGCGCGTGAGGTGCCCGCCGGACGATGGTCCTTCCACCCGGCCGGACTCTTCGTCCGCTACTTCCCGTCCGGCTACAGCCGAACCACACACCAGATCTATACCCCCGAGCCGTTCACCATCGAACGCGACGGACAGGGCCGGATCACGGCCGTCGAGGACTGGTCGTACGATCGCCTGGAACTGCACTACGCCGCTGCCGCCACGCCCCTGGCGAACGGAACCCTCGCCTCGACCTTCCGAACGCTGCGGTTCCACGATCGCACGATGCACCGGCCCGAGATCGTCGCCAGCGTCGCCTCCGAGTGCAAAGACGAGGGCTGGACCTTGCACGGACTCGTGCCCGATACCGCCTGGGCCGGCGGAACAACCCTCGCCTACCCCCCCAACGCCCCCGCCCGCTTCGCTCAGACACGGGCCCAACTCCAGGACGTCGCACGCCTCCAGCAGGCGCTCGGCGTCCGCGCCGACACCTCGTCCCCCGCCTCCCGCGACCGGATCGACCTCGGACACCTGGTCCTCGCGATCGCCGCGCTGCGGGCGCAGGCGCCCGACGGCGCCCCGTCGCTCTCCGCCGCGCAGGACCTGCTGCTCCGCGCCTGGCAGTCGGCCGTCTGCAGCTCCCTGGGCGCCTGCCCGGCGCCGCCGGCCGGCGAGATCCACGGTGCCTCTTCCGCCGGACCGCTCGCCAAACAGGCGACACCCGGAGCCGGGACGTCGCGACTCCCCGGCGGCGGCGGCGGCTCCTATGATCCCTCCGGCGACACGGCCACACCGGCCAATTCGAACAGCCAACGCCTGGCGCAGTCGGGACGCCCCGCCGAGCCCGCGGACCAGGCCGATTGCGACGCCGCGCGCCGCGACGTGGCCGACGCCGAAGCCGCACGCGCGAAGTACGAGGACCCGGACCGGCTCAGGCAGGCGGCCGACATGACCGGCGACGAGTACCAGGCCATGCTGTTCGGCAGCTGCCAGGGATGCGAGTCGCCCATGGGCGTCAACCCGGATACCTGCGAGATCGAGCTGAACTGGACGCTCGCCGACTATCGACGGCGGGGCCTCCCCGAAATCTCGTACCAGGCGGACCTGGCCCACGAGGAGTTCCACGCCAACAACTGCCGGCGATCCGGCCCGCAACGCTATGCGGCAAACATGAGCTTCCCGCAAAAACGCGCACAAGAGGAAATCGGAGCCTACAACCGCAAGATCGAAGTCCTCCAGCGGTGGATCCAGGAGCACTGCTCGCAGTAGGTGCCGCCGCCGCAACGGCGCCCGCGGCCCCGCGGACGCCCCCTCGACGACGACACCGGCCCGCAACGCCCAAGATCTTCTCCCACCACCATCCGTAGGACCGCCCCATGACCCCGGCCATCACCACCCTCCTGGCTGCCCTTCTCGCCCTGGGCTGCGGAACGACCTCCTCCCCGCAGGACACCCCCGCGCGCGCCGCACCCGCACCCGACCGCACCGGCCTCCCCCCAGACTCCACCACCCCCTCCCCCCCGCTCGCCGCCGAGGACGCCGCAGGCTCCCCCGCTCCCGCACCCGACGCGCCACCCCGGCCACCCGCACCGCCCGCCATCCTCTCCCCCGAGACCCTCTCCTGGGGCACCGTCGGCCTGGCACCCTCCGGGTCCCAGCCCGCCTGGGTCGCCGGCTTCGTCCGCCTCGATGCCCTCCGGCCCCTCCCCGGCCTCCGTCTCGAACGCATCCGCATCCTCGACGCCGGCGGCGACGTCGTCGCCCAGACCGTCGCCGAACACGAAATCCGCGTCGCCTCCCCCCGAAACCTCCCCGGCGACCTCTCCGCCTACGGCACCGACCCCCTCCAGGGCGACATCCCCGCGGGCGCCCACCTCCGCCTCCGACTCTACGGCCGACTCGACCGCTCCTTCGACGATCTCTGCCCGCGCCTCTGCAATCCGACCCACGGCGAACGGTTCGAGGCCGTCCTGCGCACCGCCGCCGGCGACGAACTCCGCGTCGAAGGCCCCCTCTCCGCCCCCTGGCCCACCGCCTGAGGAGACTCCCCCGCTCCCGTCCGATCCCTGTCCCGCCCCCTCCGCAACTACGCTCCCTCACGTGATCGCGATCGCGCTCGTGATCGCGCTCGTGCTCGTGAGCGTGAGCGTGAGCGTGAGCGTGAGCGCGCTCGTTCCCGCGCTCGTGAGCGTGCTCGTGAGCGTGAGCGTGAGCGTGAGCGTGCTCGTGAGCGTGAGCGTGCTCGTGATCGCGCTCCCGCTCCCGCCCCCACTCCCGCCCTCCCGGCCCCTCTCGCCCCGACCCCGCTCGTCGACTATCATCGGGTCGGAACGGCACGACGCCGGCACGAAGGAGGCGACCCGCATGCGCACGATCCCGATGATCCTCGGATGCTCCTGGCTCGTGGCCTACGCCGGCCCCGCGGCGGCCTGGGTCCCCTGCGGGACGGACTGCTACCAGGCCGACTCCTGCGGGCGCGACGACGTCCAGGCCGCCATCGACGCCGCCCTCGCCGCCGCCGGAGGCACCGTGCGCATCCCCGACCCCGCCGCCGACCTCTGCGAATGGCCCGCGCCCGCGCAGTTCGAGATCTCGATGCACCCGCTGCACATCGAGGGACGCGACGAGACGACCACCCGCATCCGCGCGCCCGAAGGCGCCTTCGACGTCTCCGGCGCCGCGGGAACTCCCTGGTCGATCTCCCACCTCGCGATCCTCGACGGACCGTGCGCCGGATCGTGCGACACCCTCTTCGCCGTCGGCGGCGACTCCGACCAGTGGCGCATCCACCACGTCCGGCTCGAAACGACCGGCGCCACGACCCGCCTCTTCCGCACCACCGGCCGCACCGCGGGACTCATCGACCACGTCACCGTCCGCGGATCCACCCCCTCCGAGTTCCTCACCGCCGACGGCGACAACTGGCCCGCCTGGAAACGGCCCCTCGAACTCGGCTCCGCCCTCGCCGTCTACGTCGAAGACTGCGACATCGCCTTCACCGAACCCTGGGAAGGCCGCCCGTTCGACGGCGAGAACGGCGGTCGGATGGTCGTGCGGCACAACACGATCCGCAACCAGATGGTCGGCAACCACGGCTTCGACTCCGGCTTCGGCGCCTCCATGCTCGGCGTCGTCGTCTACGAGAACGACTTCCTCTTCGACGACGACGAGCCGTGGGCGTCCCGAACCTGGTCGCGCTTCATGCACCTGCGCGGCGGAACCGGCATCGTGTACCGGAACCGCTTCACCGTCGGCGACGATCTCTGGATCGGCACACCCGCGATCGATCTCGCGATCTATCGCACCCCGACCGACGCCGGCGGCAACGAACACTGGCTCCCCTGCGACGGAACCCCCCTCCGCCTGTGCTCGAACATCGACCGCGCCTGGACCGTCCTCCACGGCGACCACCCCGAAAGCTGCGCCGCGGACCAGGACTGCGTCGACAACGTCGGCCCCGGAACCACCTGCCAGTGGATGTTCTGCTCGGAATCCAGGCTCGAACTCTGCGACCGCGACGAGGACTGCCCGGCGGGCGAGACCTGCTCCGCCTACCTCGACGGCACCGGCGAGTCCGGCTACCCGTGCTTCATGCAGCCCGGCTTCGCCACGCAGATGCAACCCTATCCGTGGTTCGAATGGGACAACACCTGGACCGGCGGACAGGGCGGCAGCGCGTGCGGCTCGCCCCCGTGCGACGTGGACTTCGCCGAAGACGTCCCGCAACTCGCCGAGAACCGCGACTACTTCAACGACGTCCCCACCGGCACGACCCTCCCCGCCTCCTGCACCCCCTACGAGGCGTTCCGGCTCTCGGGCGATGACACCCTCTACCGCTGCGAATCGCCCGACTCGTGGGCCCTCTACTACGTCCCGTTCCCCTACCCCCACCCCCTGCAGGCCGGCGGCACGCCCGACGCCGATGCCGGCGCCGATGCCGGCGCCGATGCCGGCGCCGGCGACGACGACGCCCCAACCGACGGAGAGGCCGGCCACCAGGACGCTGCCACCGGCGACACCGGAACGGGCGACGGCAACGACTCGGGCTGCGGCTGCTCGACGAGCCGCACCTCCACGGTCCCCACCGGCGGCCTCCTGCTCCTCGCCATCACCCTCGCCCTCGTCCGCCGGCGACGGACCGCACGACGATGAACGGCCGCGATGCCTGACCCCGCCGAACGATCTCGCGCGCCCGAAAACGGACGATCACATCTCCGTTGACCGGCCGTGCCCCCCGTGGTTTGCTCGCCCCCATCCAGCTTCGGTCACCGGGGATCGAAGCCCAACGGACGGAGGAGAGACGAGATGAGCTTGCGCGGAATCGCAGGTATCGTGGCGTTGGTCGCGGCGCTGCTGCTGTCCCTCAGCGCCATCTCCAAGGGATGGTACACCGCTTCCCGCGGCGACAGATCGGTCGGCCTCGGACCGCTGTGGGGCGAACGGTGCGACGACTCGGATTGCGTCTCCGACGTGCTGATGAAGTCGGCTCACGGCAACGAAATGGAGGTCTTCGCCGCCGCCGGGATCGCCTTCGCCGGACTCGCTTCGATCACGTCGATGCTCCTCCTCATCTTCGGCATCCTCGCCCTGACGCGGCACGGCGGCCGCGCCACCGGAATCACGATGATCGTCTTCGTGGTGTTGACCAACATCGCCGGCGGCGCCTTCGCCGGACTCAAACCGGCCCGACTGTCGGAACTCACCAGCTCGCTCGGCCTCTTCCTGTCCAGCATCGGCGGCATGGCCGGGCTCGCCTTCGGGATCATGATGATCGTCGCCGCCCGGAAACAGGCCGCCACCGCCGGCGCCCCCACCTACGCCGCCCCACCCGGCTACCCGCCGCCAGGCGCTCCGCAGGGATACCCGCCCCAGCCCGCTCCGCAGGGGTACCCCCCCCAGCCCGCTCCGCAGGGATACCCGCCCCAGGCCGCTCCGCAGGGATACCCGCCCCAGCCCGCTCCGCAGGGATACCCGCCCCAGGCCGCTCCGCAGGGATACCCGCCCCAGCCCGCCGCGCAGCCGGTTCCACCCGGCACTCCCGGCCCCGGCTATCCGCCCCAGGGCCGGCAAGGCTGAACGACTCCCCCAACCGCGGGCCGCGCACTCTCTCGACCGATCGGCGCCCCTCCTCCCGGCACCCCTCGCCCGCACGATCCCCGCTCGTGATCGCGCTCCCGCTCCCACGTGAGCGTGAGCGTGAGCGTGAGCGTGATCGCGCTCGTGCTCGTGCTCGTGCCCGTGCCCGCGCTCGTGCTCGCCCTCGCACACCGTCCACCCCTCCTCCCCGCCCGACCGGCCCGCGGGCCGGCAAGGTCCCCCGCTCCGATCCCCCTTGCCTTCCCGCCTCGCCTGTTGTAGACAACCGCCTCCGCCGGCCCGCCGGTACCCCGGAAACGAACTCCCGGGCCACGGCAGGCCGAGGACCGACAACGAGGTTTCGACATGCCCAAGATGAAGACCCGCTCCTCCGCCAAGAAACGCTTCCGCGTCCTCAAGAGCGGCAAGATCCGCCGGGAACGCGCCAACGCCAGCCACATCCTCGAACACAAGAACCCCCGGCAACGGCGCCGCAACCGCAAGACCGTGCTCGTCAACCCGGCCGACACCGGCCGCATCCGGCGTCAACTCCCCTACGGCTAGGAGCCAACCACCATGCGCGTCAAAAGAGGTGTCAAGGCGCGTCGGCGCCGCAACAAGATCATGAAACTCGCCCGCGGCTTCTACGGCGGCCGCCGCAAGATGTACCGCCGCGCCGTCGAGGCCGTCCGCCACGCCTGGATCTACTCCTACCGCCACCGGCGGCAGCGCAAGCAGGACTTCCGCAAACTCTGGATCGTCCGCATCAACGCCGCCGCCCGCGAGACCCTCGGCCTCTCCTACAGCAAGCTGATCGCCGGCCTCCAGCGCGCCGGCGTCCGGCTCAACCGCAAGAGCCTGGCCGAGATCGCCGTCGCCGACCCCGGCGCCTTCCGCGCCGTCGACGAACTCTCGCGCGCCTGAACCACTCGCTCCCGCCTGCCACACCGGGAAGGAGCGGCGAACGATGGACGCCCGACACCCTGCCACCCCCGAGGCCCGCGGCCTGTCCGCCGAGCTCGATGCGCTCCTCGATCGACTCGACGCCGACCTCGCCGCCGCCCGCAACCCCGAAGAAGCCCGCGGCGCCGCCGCGAAACTCCTCGGCCGCAAGGGAGCCCTCACCGCCCTCCAGAAACAGCTCGGCTCCCTCCCCGCCGCCGAACGACCCGCCTTCGGCGCCGCCCTCAACGCCGCCCGCCAACGCGCCGCCGAACGCCTCGACCACCGCATCGCCGAACTCGAACGCCAGGCCTTCGAACGATCCCTCGCCGGACCACCCCTCGACCCCACCCTCCCCCCGCGCGGCCCGCGCCTCGGACACCCCCACCCCCTCGCCCAGACCATGCACGACATCGTCGAGATCTTCGTCGGCATGGGATTCCAGGTCGCCGAAGGCCCCGAAGTCGAGGACGACTTCCACAACTTCGAAGCCCTCGCCT
>JAAZOP010000235.1 GCA_012797735.1 Myxococcales bacterium | reverse complement strand
CGGGCCGGGCGCCGGCGGGCCGGGTCGGCGGCCAGCAGCCCGGCCGTGTGCAGGGCCAGCGACGCCGCATCCGAGATGGCCAGGATTCCGCCCACCGTGTCCTCCCCGCCGGCCGAACCGGCATTACGGTACGCTTATACTTGAATAGCCCGCGGCCTGTCAAGAGGCAATCGACACGCGACCAACACCATGGCGAGGTCGAGCACGGCCGCCCGCCCGCCCCGCTACGAACTTGCCGCGGGCCCTGAACCGCCGAACGCCCCGGATGTTGCCCGCTGCCGGCTACCGCCGGCGCTGCCCCCCGGCCCCGGCGTCGGTTCGACGCCGGCCGTCGAGGAGGTGCAGCAGGCTCAGAATGGGATGACGTACGGACATCCGCGGACCGGCGTAGCGCATCACGGCTCGAATCCGGTCCCGCGCCTCCGCCCGGAAACAGTGGACCGTGCAGCGGAGGCAGGTCGGCTTGTCGCGACCGAACGGACACCGTTCGACCCGTTGCCGACTGTACTCCCACAGCTCGGCGCACTCCGGACAGAGACCTCCCGGCACGGCCCCGTGGTGCGCCCGACAGTACATCTCGATCATCACCCGCACGGTCCTCATCTCCCGTCGCACCCGACGGGACGAGACCGTGCGGCCGCCATCGACCTTCACGGCACACCTCGGGATCGGTCGATCACGGCTGCCAGTCCAGCAGCCTCTGTTCCCCGGACAACTTGCGGATTCGGGTCACGTCCTGGCTCACCTCGAGGCAACCTCGGTAGGCGCCCGCCTGGTCGCGCACCGCGAAGTAGCGGATGTGGATGAACTTGCCCTGCAGCTGGATCCAGAACTCGGCGACGTCTCGCTGGCCGGCCCGAAACGCCTCCAGGATCCGCTGCACGACGTGCACGCTCTTCGGCGGATGACAGTTCTGGACCTTGCGCCCGATCACCGCCGGGCTCCGCGGGAAGATCCGGTTCGGCCCCTCGGAATAGAAGCGCACCTCGTCGTGCTCGTCGACGAACGACAGGTCCACCGGCAGGTGGGCCAGGATCAGATTGAGCTGCTCGAGCGTGATCTCGCCGGTCATCAGCCCACGCAGGCCTTCCCCGGCGCGGGACGTGCCCCCGCCCCCGGACCCCTCTGCCCGGCCGGCAGGCCAGTCGGCCGCCGGTCGGGCGAGCTCATACCCCAACTCGTCCTCGCCTCGACGGACCTCGATCCACTCCGCCTCGGTGAGCGTCTGCAGGGCCAGCGGAAACAGGATCTTCTCCTCCTTGTAGATCATTTCGACGATGTCGCGGGCGAGCGCCGCGGCGCCCGCCGCGAACGTCTCCGCATCCCGGCGCTCGACCGCGTCGCGGACCCGTTTCAGCGCAGCCCGGATCTGATCGTGAACGCCCCACATCACCTGGGACGGTCCGGTCACGCCGTGGCGCTCCAGGATCGGGAAGAGCTGGTTCTCCTTGCGCCGGTAGTGATTCTCGATCCCCTGCAGCGCATCGAGAACGCGCCCCGCAGCGGTGAGGCTCTCCTGTGTCCGCTCCCCCGACCCGAGGGCCCGCGCGGCCGCCGCCAACTCGTCCGCCAGCCGCGTGAGGATCCGGTTGTCCTCCAGGTACGTGTGGATCGGATGACCCGGAGGGGCGTCGAGCGTGGGATGCTCGTCGAGCGCCTGTCGGAACGTCCCGACGTGCACGTCGCACAGCCGTTGGACTTCGGCAACCGGAAGACCGCCCCGGATCAGCTCCTCCTCCATCGCCGCGATCTCCGAGGCCTCCACGTCCCCCAACGCCTCGGCGAAACGCGCCCGTGCTGCCGCGAGATCGCCCCCGTCGTGCAGATGGCGAACGATTTGCTTCAAGACCTCGATGCGCTGCTCCCGCGTCGTTCTCCCTCCCTCGACATCCCCCTCCAGTTCCGGAGCCTGCCCCGTCCGCCGCTGGATCTCCGCCGCCAGATCCCGCAACAGCTCGCCCAGATCGATGCCGGCGATCCCCGCGGCCGTGCGCAGCGTCGCCACCCGCCCGATCGTGGCTCGCGCCATCCGGTTCCTGAGCATCTCGAACCGCGGACTGCGCGACGCCAGGAAGTCCTCCAGGAAGGGATGCGTCGTCAGCAGTTCATGCACCTTCGTGTCTCCGGACAACTTCATCGGCTCTTCCTCCCCGCGCCCGTCCCGGGCACCGTCGACACGGCCTTCACTAGCACGGTTCCGCTCGCCGCCGAAACGAGATCCGAACACCCGCCGCCCGCTCCTCCACGCCGCGCGGCTCAGAGCGGACGCACGCGGCGGCGCCGCGACCCGAGCACCCACAGGAAGAACGGCCCCCCGAGCAGCGCGGTCAAGACCCCGACCGGGATCTCCGCGGCCCACACCGAACGCGCCGCCGTGTCGCACACCGCCAGGAACGCCCCGCCCCACAGCACCACCAGCGGCACCGTCCGCCGATGGTCCAACCCTGCCGCCAACCGCACCGTGTGCGGCACGATCAGTCCCACGAACCCGATCGGACCCGCCACCGACACCGCCGCCCCCGTCAACAGCGCCACTCCCGCCAGCACCGCCCCCCGCACCCGCGCCACAGCCACCCCCCGCGCCTCCGCCAGCTCGTCCCCCTGCAACAACTGGTTCAGCTCCGCCGCATGCAGCCCCACCAGCAACCCGCCGGCCAGCAGGAACGGCAGGATCCCCGACAACCCGCCGTACCCCACCACGTCCAGACCCCCCATCAACCACCGCACCATCAGATGCGACTGCGTCGCGTCCGCCAGGTACTGCACGAACAGGATCCCCGCCGAGGCGATCATTCCGATCGTCACCCCGGCCAGCAGCAACGAACTGGCGTCGAACCGCCCCCGGCCGGCCCACCCGAGCACCAACACGGCCACCAGCCCGGCGCCCGCCAGCGCCCCGAGCGCCGTGGCCGGCAGTCCCAGGAAGGACACCGTCCACCCCAGACGCAAGACCACCACCGCCCCGAACGCCCCGCCGCTCGCCACCCCCAGCGTGTACTCCGAGGCCAGCCCGTTGCGCGTCAGCGCCTGCAGCCCCAGCCCCGCCAGCGACAGGCCACCCCCCACCAGCAGCGCGCACAGCACCCGCGGCAACCGCAGGCGGAAGTAGATGAACGCATCCGCCGAACGCGGGTCGCCCCACTCCGCCAGCGCCCGACCCAGATCGATCGACCGATGCCCCACCAGCGGCGCCGCCAGCACCACGGCGACGCAGGCCAGGAAACCGCCCGCCAGCAGCCACGCCCCGCGGCCCCGCTCCGTCATCCGCCCCCCTCCCCGCCCTCCGCGTACGACGGCACGAACACCCGCCCCGCCCCCTCCGGCAGCTCGAACGAACGCACCGCGATCCCGAACGCCGCCTCGAGCCGCTCCGGACGCAGCACCTCTTCCGCCGATCCCACCACCGGCCCGGCCGCCGCCCCGAGCAGCACGACGCGGCCGCACGACCGCGCGGCGAGATCGATGTCGTGCGTCACCACCACCACCGTCCGCTTCTCCTCCCGCCGCAACCGCTCGAGCAACCGCAGCGCCTCGACCCGCCCCCGCACGTCCAGCGCCGTCGTCGGCTCGTCGAGCAGCAGGACCGGGGCTTCCTGCGCCAGCGCCGCCGCGATCAACGCCCGCTGCCGCTCCCCCCCGACACCTCCGCCATCGGCCGGCCCGCCACCGCCTCCAGCCGCATCGTCCCGAGGACCCGGCGCACCACCGCCCGGTCGGCCTCCCCCTCCCACCGCCCGCGCAGGTGCGCGTAGCGTCCCATCAGCACCGTCTCGAACACGGTGAACGGCAGCCGCGGATCGATCCCCTGCGGCACGTACGCCACCCGCAACGCCCGTTCGTGCGGCGCGAGCGTCCCGATCGACCGGCCGTCGAGGCGCACTTCGCCGGCGCGGGGCCGCAGCAGCCCGGCCAGCAGCCGCAGGATCGTGGACTTGCCGGCGCCGTTCGGCCCGAGCAGCGCGAGCGCCTCGCCGGGCGGCACGTCGAACGACAACCCGCGGAACAGCGGCTCGCCGCCCCACCCGAACGCCAGATCGCGGACCTCGATCACCGATCCGCCTCCGCCGCCGCGCGCGCCGCCGCCACCAGCGCCGCCAGCCGCGCCGCGCCGCGCCCCACCGACGGTCCGGGCACCGGCAACCACGGCTCGGTCAGCACCGCCACCATCCCCCGCCGCACCGCGGGCAAGCCCGGCGCCACCCGCCGCCACACCGCCGCCCGCTCCGCCGCGGCCGCCGCCGAAGCCCCCGGCATCAGCTCCACCACCAGGTCCGGCTCCGCCGCGACGATCGGCTCCAGCGACACCTGCACGAAAGCGGACGGAGCATCGCCGAACGCGTTCCGCGCCCCCGCCGCGACCAGCAAGTCCCCCAGGAAGTTGTCCGGCCCGGCGACGAAGAACTGCCGGAGCTCGCCCGCCGGCCGATCGACCACCAGCACCGCGCGCACCGGCCGCCCGTTCCCCGCCGCCGCCGCCGCGATCTCGCCGCGCAACCGCGCCGCCAGCGCCTCGGCGCGCCCGGGGCGACAGACCGCGTCCCCCAACGCCGCGATCGTGCCGAAGACGTCTTCGAGCCGCGTGTCGGGCACCACCAGCGCCCGCAGATCCAGCCCCGCCAGCCGCTCCGCCAGCGCCCCCTGCGTCCCCGCCAACACCACCAGGTCCGGACCCGCCGCGACGATCCCCTCGAGGTCGGGATCGATGTACGACCCGACCCGCGGCAACTCGCGCGCCGCGGGGGGCTCGTTCGAGTAGTCATCGACCGCGACCACCGACGCGCCCGCCCCCAACGCGAACAGCGTCTCGGTCGCGTGCGGCGAGAGCGACACCACCCGCGCCGCACACCCCGACGCGCCGCGCTCCGCCGCGTCGTCGCCGCGCCAGACGAAACCGGCCAGCATCGCCGCCGCCCCCACCGCCGCCGCCAGCACGATCCGCCCCATCGCGCCGCCGATACACCGCGCCCCTGCCCCGGTCAACCTTCCTCGCCCCTCCCTTCGCCGCGACCACGACCTCCCCGGCGCTCGATCGGTCGGCCTCCGGCCGGAGAACGGGCGGTTGATCGGAGAGAACGGGATGCCTATGGTATCGGCCACCGGGCGCGGGGCGTGTCGTGCCGGTGGCCGGGAGGGTGCCGATGGCCTGGAACTACTCCGAGAAACTCAAGGATCACTTCCTCCATCCCCGCAACGTCGGCGTCCTGGAGGATGCCGATGGCAAGGGGGAGGTCGGCTCCGTCGCCTGCGGCGACGCGCTCACCTTCTACCTCAAGACCGATCCGCAGACCGGACGCATCACGAAGGCCACCTTCCAGACCTTCGGCTGCGGCAGCGCGATCGCCTCGGCCAGCGCGCTGACCGAGATGGTGATCGGCAAGACCGTCGAGGAGGCGCTGCGCATCACCAACCAGGACATCGCCGACTACCTCGACGGCATCCCGCAGGAGAAGATGCACTGCTCGGTGATGGGCCGCGAAGCGCTCGAGGCGGCCGTGGCCGCGATGCGCGGCGAGAAGCGCGCGGCGGACACGCACGAGGAGGGCAAGATCGTCTGTCACTGCTTCGGGGTCACCGACCGGAAGATCGAACGCGCGATCCGGGAGAACAACCTGACGACGGTCGAGCAGGTGACGAACTACACCAAGGCGGGCGGCGGGTGCGGCACCTGCCAGGCCGAGATCGAGGAGATCCTGAACCGCGTCCTGGAGGAACGACGCCGCGAGGCGCCCCCCCGCCCCGCCGCCGCCGGCGGCGCCCGCATGACCCAGCTCAGGAAGATCGCCCTGATCCAGGAGACGATCGAGCACGAGGTCCGCCCGGTGCTGCAGAAGGACGGCGGCGACATCGAACTGATCGATGTCGAGGGCGACACCGTCCGCGTGTCGCTGGTCGGCCACTGCGCCGGCTGCATGGCCGCCGGCTTCACGACCGGCTGGATCCAGGACAAGCTGCGCGAACTGGTTTCCGACCGCCTCACGATCGTCATCGAGCCGCCCGGCGCGGCGGAGGCGCAGCGATGAAACCGATCTACCTCGACAACAACGCCACCACCGCCGTGGCGCCCGAGGTGCTCGAGGCGATGCTGCCGTTCCTGCGCGAACGCTACGGCAATCCGTCCTCGATTCACGCCTTCGGCGGCGACGTCGCCCGCGACGTGGAACGGGCCCGCGAACGGCTCGCGGCGCTGCTCGGCGCCGAGTCGCCGACCGAGATCGTGTTCACGAGCTGCGGTACCGAGAGCGACAATACCGCCATCCTCTCGGCCCTCGAGGCGTACCCCGACCGCCGGCAGTTCATCACCACCCGCGTCGAACACCCCGCCGTCCTCTCGCTCGCCCATCACCTCGAACGCAAGGGCTACGAGGTCGTCCGCGTGGGCGTCGACCGCGACGGCCTGCTCGACCTCGTCGAACTGCGCGCCGCCCTCTCGCCCCGCACCGCCATCGTCTCCGCCATGTGGGCCAACAACGAGACCGGCGTCGTCTTCCCGGTCGAGGAGCTGGCGCGGATGGCGCACGAGGCCGGCGCGCTGTTCCACACCGACGCCGTCCAGGCCGTCGGCAAGATCCCGATCGACCTCCGCCGCTCCGCGATCGACATGCTGTCGCTCTCCGGACACAAGCTCCACGCGCCCAAGGGGATCGGCGCGCTCTACGTCCGCCGCGGCACCAAGTTCCGGCCGTTCCTGATCGGCGGCCACCAGGAACGCAACCGCCGCGGCGGCACCGAGAACGTCCCCGGCATCGTCGCCCTCGGCGCCGCCGCCGAACTCGCGCTGCGCCACATCCAGGAGGAGCAGACCGCCGTCCGGGCCCTCCGCGACCGCCTCGAGAACGGCATCCTCGAGCGGATTCCGGACGTGATCGTGAACGGCCACCGCGAGCGGCGGTTGCCCAACACGAGCAACGTCTCGTTCGAGTTCGTCGAGGGCGAGGCGATCCTGCTGCTGCTCGACCAGGCCGGCATCTGCGCCTCCTCCGGCTCCGCCTGCACCTCGGGCTCCCTCGAGCCGTCCCACGTCCTGCGCGCGATGGGCGTGCCCTTCACCTTCGCCCACGGCTCGATCCGCTTCTCGCTCTCCCGCTACAACACCGCCGAGGAGATCGACCGCGTGCTCGCCGAACTGCCCCCGATCATCGCCCGGCTGCGCGAGATCTCGCCGTTCAGCCGCGCCCACCCGGTGCCCGACTGCGCCGCCACCTGCCCCACCGGCTGCCGCGGCCCGAAGAGCTGCACGCCGCCGGCTCCCCCCGAAGATCCCGACCCGCCGCGCCGTCGATTTGGACCGCAGCACCGCCGCCGATAGACTCGGGCGGCGCGGAGGTGCGACATGCGACGAATGGCGATCGCGTTGGCGGCGGCGGGCCTGGCGGCGGTCCTGTGCGCCTGGCCCGTCCACGGCCAGGACGCCCCGACCCCGCAAGACCGCACCACCCTCCGGACCACCCTGGAACGCCTCGTCGCCGCCGCCCCGTGGGGCGACCGCCGCCGCGACGAGGCGCGCCTCGGCATCGAGGTGCTCGACCTGGCCTCCGGCGAGGTCGTGTACGCCCGGGACGCCGACCGGCCGCTCAACCCCGCCTCCAACGCCAAGCTGCTCGTCATGGCCGCCGCTCTCGAAGTCCTCGGACCCGCGTTCACCATCCCCACCACGCTGCACGGCGTCCGCGAGGGCGACGCGATCGCCGGGGACATCGTCCTGCGCGGCCGGGGCGACCCGACCCTGACCTCCGAGGATCTCTGGGAACTGGCCCGCGCGGCCCGCGCGACCGGCATCACCCGCGTGCGGGGCGGCATCCGTGTCGACGATTCCTACTTCGACGACGAACGGCTCCCCTACGCGTACGACTCGCAGCCGAACGAGGACGCCGCGTTCCGGGCCCCCGTCGGGGCGGCCGGAATCGATGCCAACGCCGTCGAGGTCTGGATCGGTCCGGGCGCGGCGCCCGGCGATCCGGCGCGCTTCTTCGCCTACCCGGAGGAGTTTCTCGAGGCGAAACTCGAGGCGCGGACGGTCGCCGGCGCCGGCAACGCCCTGCGGATGTTCGCCGCCGCGGGAGACGGCGGCGCCACGCGCGTCCGCATCTGGGGCTCGATCGGCGTCGCGGCGCCCTGGGCCGCCTACGCCCGCCGGATCGATGACCCCGTCCGCTTCGCCGGGCTCGCCCTGCGCGAGGCGCTCCGCGCGGCCGGCATCGCCGTCGAGGGCTCCGGCGTCGAGCGCGGCCCGGTGCCCGAGGGGGCGACCGAGCTGGCGCGGCACGAGTCCGAGCCGCTGCACGCCTGGCTCTGGCGGCTCGGCAAGGAATCGAGCAACTTCCACGCGGAGCAGGTGCTCCGGATCCTCGGCGCGGAACGGAAGGGAACGCCGGGCACCGCCGCCCACGGCGCCGAGGTCGTCCGCGAGACGCTCGAGGCGTGGAACGTCCCGGCGGACGGCCTGGTCCTGCGCAACGGTTCGGGGCTGTTCGCCGCAGACGAGGTCGCGCCGCGGACGCTGGCGGCGCTGCTCCGGGCGGTCTACCTCGACGTCGGCCTCCGGCCCGAGTTCCTCGCCGCCCTCGCCGTGGCGGGCCGCGACGGCACCCTGCGCTCGCGGCTCGACGCGCCGGCGCTCCGCGGGCGGATCCGCGCCAAGACCGGCACCCTCGCCGCCGTCTGGGCGCTGTCCGGCTACGTCTTCTCGCCCGACGGCCGCGCGGGCTACGCGTTTTCCGTGCTGGTCAACGATCCGTGCCGGCGCCGCGACGTCGCCCGGGCGCTCCAGGACGACCTCGCCGCCGCCCTCGCCGCGGACCTCGACTGACCGGCGCCTCGCGGTCCGGCGAAGGCCGGCGCGTCGTCACGAGCCGTGGGAGTACCCGTTCACGGCCTCCAGCACGGCTGCCCCGAAAATCGCCCGTCCCCTGCACATCCGCCCTGCGTTTTCGTGATTCGCGGATGGCCCGCCAGGGCCGTGGGGAACTGGCCAGAGAACGAGTGGCGCGCGCGGCTCGGGCCGCGCCCGAGCCGATGCGCGGGGGGTCCGGGGGGGACGCACAAGCCGCGCCTGGGAAGCCGCCGAATTCCGGCAGATGTGCGGCCGGGCGGTTCCCCCCCGGGTGAACGGATACTCGCGGGATTCGCCGTTCAGCCCTTTTTCTTCGTCCGCTCCTGCCAGAGCGGATCTTCTTCCTGGAGCACGCGGCGCAGGACCTTGCCGACGAGCGTCTTGGGCAGCTCGTCCCTGAACTCGATCAGTTTCGGCTGCTTGTAGTGGGTCAGGTTCGCCTGACACCAGCGCAGGAGGTCCTCCGTGGTGATCTTGCCGCGGTACTCGGGGCGCAGGACGACCCAGGCCTTGATGATCTCGCCGGTCTCCGGGTCGGGGATGCCGGCCACGGCGACCTCGCTCACCGCCTCATGGCCGCCCACCAGCTCCTCGACCTCCTTCGGGAACACCGAGTATCCCTTGTACTTGATCAGCTGCTTCTTGCGGTCGCAGATCGTGACCAGGCCGTGCTCGTCGAAGTAGCCGATGTCGCCGGTGAACATCCACCGCTTGCCGTCGATCTCCCGGATATGGTCGGCGGTTTCCTCGGGCTGGTTGAGATAGCCCTTCATCACCTGGGGGCCGGCGACGATCAGTTCCCCGGCCTGGTCCGGGCCGACGCCCATCGGCTTGGTCCCGGTTTCGGTGTCCACGATCCGCCACTCGGTGCCGGGGAACGGGTAACCGATCACCCCGAGCTTGCGGTCGCCCCAGAAGTTGCCGGCGCAGACGACCGGGGAGGTCTCGGTGAGGCCGTAGCCCTCGACGAGCCGTGCCCCCGTGATGCGCTCGAACGCCTCCTGCACCGGACGGTGCAGCGGCCCGGCCCCGGAGACGCACAGCTCGAGCTTGCCGGTGATCTGCGGGCGCCGGTCCGGCGGCAGGCTCTCGAAGTGGTCCGTGATCTTCTTGAACAGGATCTCGGCGCCGCAGAAGAAGGTCGCGTGGTCCGGACCGAGCCGGATGATCGCGTCCAGCAACTCGCCCATCGGCGGCGGCTTGGGGAACAGCATCATCCAGCCGCCGTAGGTGAACGAGATGTTCATCACGCAGGTCATCGCGAACGAATGGAACAGCGGCAGGACGCCGACCGAACAGGCGCCGGGCTTGACCTTGAACAGCCAGGCCTTGGACTGCAGCGCGTTGGAGACGCAGTTGAAGTGCGTCAACACCGCGGCCTTCGGCACCCCGGTGGTCCCGCCGGTCATGATGTAGGTCGCGGCGTCCTCCATCGGATCGATCGCCACCTCCGGCACGTTCTTCGGCGTCCGGAGCAGGTCGGTCAGCGGGAGGGCGTCGGCCGGCACGGGCCCGGTCGGGATCTTCTTCAGCAGTTTGCCGAGGAACTTCTTGATCGGCGAGAGGCCGACCAGGTCGACGATGTTGGTGGTGATGATCGTGCGCAGCGGCGAGCGGTCGCGGATCGGCGCGACCTGGCCTTCGTAGAGCGCATCGAGGACGATCAGGGTCTGGGCGTTGATCGTCTTGAGCTGGTGCAGGATCTCCATCGGCTTGTAGGTCGGATTGATGCCGGAGGCGACAGCGCCGAGGGAGGTGACGGCGTAGTAGCCGATCACGTACTGGAACGAGTTGGGCAGCAGCAGGGCGACGACGTCGCCCTTCTTGACGCCGAGCTGGTGCAGGGCGGTCGCCAGGCGATCGATCTTGTCGTCCAGCTCGCGGTACGACAGGAACGACCCGAGGAACCAGGCGGCGTGGTGATCCGGGAACTGCGCCGCGGACTGCTTGAACATCTGCCGCAGCGTGATCCGCGGGAACTCCATGTTCCGCGGAACCTCGTCCGGCCATCCGGCCGCCTTCTGCAACCAGGGCCTGCTCTCGTCGACGTGGAACGGATTCGGGTTCGCCACCGCGCACCTCCCGCCGGTCGTCGTGATGCCGGGTCCCCCGCGGACCCCGCCCGGACAGGCATCATGCCCGAACCGAACGCGACCTGTAAAGCGGGTTGGGGCCACGCGATTCCGCGTGACGCGCCGGCGGACGTTCGGCTATCCTGCGACGTCGTGACCGTGCGCATCGTCCCGCTGGGGGGTCTCGGCGAAGTCGGCATGAACTCCCTCGTCCTCGAGGACGGCGACGACGCGCTGATGATCGATTGCGGCATCATGTTCCCGGAGGAGGAAGTCGGCGTCGATGTCGTCCACGCCGACTTCTCCTACGCCGTGGGGCTCGGCGAGCGGCTCCGGGGGCTGGTGCTGACGCACGGCCACGAAGACCACATCGGCGCGGTCCCGTTCCTCCTGGCCGAACGCCGCCTGCCGATCTACGGCCCGCCGCTGGCCCTGGCGCTGGTGCGGTCGAGACTCGCGGACCACGCGCTGGGATTCGAACCGGATCTGCACCCGATCCACCCGCGCGAGCCGTTCCGCATCGGCGCGCTGGAGATCGAACCGATCCGGGTCACGCACTCGATTCCCGATTCCGTGGCGCTCGCCATCCGCACCTCGGCCGGCCTGCTGATCCACACCGGCGACTTCAAGCTCGACCTCAACCCGCCCGACGGCCTCCACTTCGATCTCCAGCGCCTGTCGGAACTGGGCGCCGCCGGCGTGACCCTTTTGCTCTCCGATTCCACCAACATCGAGATGGAAGGAATCACCCGCGGGGAGAAGGACGTCGCCGAGGAACTCGACCGCGCGGTCAAGGAGGCGGGCGGCGGACGGGTGTTCGTCTCCGCGTTCTCGTCCAACGTGCAGCGCCTCCAGTCGGTGATCGAATGCGCCGAACGGCACGGCCGGGATCTCGTCCTCGCGGGTCGCTCCGTCTGGCGCTACGTCGCCGCCGCCACCGGCCTCGGACTGCTGCGACTGCCGGGGGAGCGGCTGGTGCCGGTCGAGCGGGCGCGCGAGCACCCGCGGGAGCGCACCCTGGTCTTCCTCTCGGGCACGCAGGGCGAACCCGGCTCCGCCCTCACCCGCGTCGCCCTCGGAGCCCACCGGCACCTCGCCGTCGAACCCGGCGACCTCGTCGTGCTCTCCGCCCGCCACATCCCCGGCAACGAGCTGGCGATCGCCCGGGTGATCGATAACCTGGCGCGTCTCGGGGCCCGCGTGATCCACGTCGGCAACCGGCCCGCGATCCACGGTTCGGGCCACGCCCACCGCGAGGAACAGAAGCTGATGATCCAGCTCGTGCGCCCGCGCTGCTTCATCCCCGTGCACGGCACGTTCCAGTACCTGTCCTACCACGCCCAGCTCGCACAGCAGCTCGGCGTCACCGAGACGCTGCTCCTGGAGGACGGCCAGGTCGGACTGCTCGAGGCCGACGGGCTGCGGCGGGGCGAGAGCATCGCGGTCGACCGGATCCACCGCGACGGCCTCGCCGGCGTGGATCCCGAGGTGCTCCGGCAGCGCCGGGTGCTGGCCGACGGCGGGGTCGTCAACGCCTTCGTCGTGCTGACGTGCGACTTCGAACTGGCCGCGGAACCGCAGATCCTGTGCTGCGGCGTCCTGCCCGAAACCCAACTCGTCCCGGTGCAGGCCGCGGCCGGACGCCGGCTGCGCGAGGAGCTGGCGGCGATGCCCGAACGGGCCCGCTGCCAGCTCGTCGAGCTGCGCGACCGGCTGCGACGCGTGCTCCGCCGCTTCTTCGACGACGCCGTCGGCCGCCGCCCGCTCACCCTCGTCAACCTGGTGGTCCTCGGCGCACCCGCCCCACCCCTCTCGATCGGCCGCGACTCCACCCACCCGCGCCGCCCCGGCGCCGCCGGCGACAGCTTCTCGGATGGAGACGAGGAATGACGCGCGTGTCCTGGGACCGCTACTTCATGAACATCGCCCACGAGGCCAAGCGCCGCTCGACCTGCGACCGCAAGCACGTCGGCGCCGTGATCGTCCGCGACCGGATGATCCTCTCCACCGGCTACAACGGCTCGATCCGCGGCCTGCCCCACTGCAACGAGATCGGCCACATGATGGAGGGCGACCACTGCGTGGCGACGATCCACGCCGAGGCCAACGCGATCCTCCAAGCGGCCCGCAACGGCGTCCGCATCGATGGCGCGACGATCTACACCACCGCCAGCCCGTGCTGGAACTGCTTCAAGCTCTGCGCCAACGCCGGCATCGTGCGGATCGTGTACGACGAGTTCTACCGCGAGGAACGGATCTTCCGCGTCGCCCGGCAGCTCGGCCTCGCCATCCAGTCGCTCGAGCAGGCCGAACGCGAGGCGCGGAGGGCGGCGGCCGTGGCCCGGACGAAACGCGTGCCGGCCGCGGGACGCCTCAGTCGAGGCGCGCGACGAACTCGCGGATCCGCCTGAACCCCTCCTCGATCTTCGTCGGCGCGGTGGCGAACGAGACCCGCACGAAGCCCTCGACGCAGAACGCGCTGCCCGGCACCAGCGCCACGCGCGCCTCGTCCAGCAGCCGCGCCGCCAGTTCGGCGCTGGTCGCCAGCCCCGGCCGGCGGCGGCCGAGCAGCGGGCGGACGTCGATCCAGAGGTAGAAGGCGCCGGCGGGCCGGAACGGCTCGAACCCCGGCACCTCCCGGCACAGGTCGAACGCCAGGTCGCGGCGCGCGCGGAACGATTCGCGCCACCGGGGCACGTCGTCCTGCGGGCCGGTCAGCGCCGCCACGGCGCCCTTCTGGGCGAACGAGGTGGGGGCCGAGACGCTGTGCCCGGTGAGCACCGCGATCGCCCTGGCCAGCGGCGGCGGCGCCACGACCCAACCCACGCGCCAGCCGGTCATCGCATACGTCTTGCTCGCGCCGTTCGCCACGCAGACCCGCGGCGCCGCTTCCGGCGCGACGTGCAGCACCGACCGGTGCGCTCCCGAGAAGACCAGCTCGTCGTAGATCTCGTCCGAAAGGATCCACAGATCGTGGCGCTCGGCCAGGGCCGCCGCGGCGCGGAGGTCGCTCTCGCTCCAGACGGCGCCGGTGGGGTTGGACGGCGAGCAGATCACGAGCGCGCGGGTCTTCGGCGTGACCGCCGCCGCCAACGCCTCGGGCGACGGCACGTACGACCGCTCCGCGGGACCCTCGACGAACACCGCCCGGCCGCCGGCCAGCGCCACCTGGTCCGGATACGAGACCCAGCACGGCGTCGGGATCAGCACCTCGTCGCCCGGCTCCAGCACGCACTGGAAGAAGTTGTAGATCCCCTGCTTGCCGCCCACCGTCACGGCCACGTTCTCGCGCGCGAACGGAACCCCCAGCACGCGCGTCGCCCGCGCGGCGACGGCGTCGCGCAGTTCGGGAATCCCCGCCTCCGGCGTGTAGCGCGTGAAGCCGGCCCGCAGCGCCGCCGCCGCCGCGTCGCAGACGTGCGCCGGCGTGTCGAAGTCGGGCTCGCCCGCGCCGAAACCGACGACATCGATCCCCTGCGCGCGCAGCGCATTGGCCCGCGCCGTGATCGCCAGCGTCGGGGAGGGCTTGACCAGGTCGTTGCGGCTGGAGAGTTTCGGCATCGGTCCGCTCCTTCCTTCAGGGCGAGCACGCGGGGGGCAGGCCGGCCGAACCGAACAGGTCGTCGCACGTCGCGGCGTCCAGCGCCGCCAGACAGGCGTCGGTCCGGGTCGCCGTCCGCCCCACGCACAACGCCTCGGTGTCCCGACCCGCGTGGCAGGCCGCCACCTGCTCCGACGAACAGGCGGCCGGGTCGCGCCACGACAACGAGAACGTCACCGGGTCGCACTCCGCAAACCGCTCGCACCACTCCGGATAGATCCGCTCGCAGCACGTCGGGTCCGCCACGAACCCGTCGTCCCCCCCGCATCCGGCGAGAACGGCCGCCACCAGGACCGCCGCCGCCGCGCCTCGCACCAGGCTTCCCCGACGCATCGAGCGCAGCATACCTCTTTCCGTCGACTTTCTCGACCCCTCGACTTCGCGGGCCCCCCGTGGCACGCTTCGGGCCGTGATGGCGACGGCCGCGGCCACGGCGGGCGGTCCCGTGCTGCTCACGGGCGTGACGAGCTTCCTCGGCCGCCGGCTGCTGCTCGAGCTGGCGCGCGCCGGCCGGCCGGTCTTCCTGCTGGCGCAGCCCGAGGAGCTGCCGCAGGCGCACGCGGCGGTGGCGCGGGTGACGCGCCGGCACCCCGCGGCGCGCGGCACGGTGCTGCTGTTCGCCGGCGACGTCCTGGAACCGGGCCTGGCGCTGTCGGGCGAGGTGGCGGACCGGGTGGTCGGCGAGGCGACGGTGTTCGTCCACGCCCTGCGCTTCCACCCCGGCCCGCGACGCAACGTCGAGCGGGCGGCGATGGACAACGTGCGGGCCGTCGAAAGCGTGCTGTCGTTCGCCCACCGCTGCCGGGACCTCGAGTCCCTCGTGCTCGTCAGCTCCACGGCCGTCGCCGGCGACTACCCGGGAACGTTCTACGAGGACTGGTTCGACGTGGGCCAGGGGTTCGGCGACCCGCTGGATCGGTCGGTGTTCGAGATGGAAGCGCGGGTGCGCGAGGCGCGACGCACGGTGCCGGTGGTCATCGTGCGCCCCGGCGCGATGCCGATCGACGCGGGCAGCGGCGAGGTCGACCCGACCGACCCCCTCGGCCTGCTGGTCCGCGCGCTGTGCGCGCTGCGCCGGCTGCCGCCGTGGGCCCCCCTCCCCACGCTCGAGGGCGCCCGCAGCATCGTACCGCTCACCCCCGTCGACTTCGCGGCGCGGGCGATCCTGGCCCTGGCCGCGCTGCGGGAGTTCCGGGGCCACGCGTACTGCCTCGTCGACCCGACGTCGCCGACCTGGAGCGAGCTGGCGGCGACGCTGGCCGGGCTCGTCGGGGCGCCCGCGCCGCGATGGACGCCGTCGGCCCGCGTCCAGGGTGTGGTGCTGCGGCTGCCCGGCGTCCTGCCCGCGCTCGCGCGCGCGGGCGACGCGCTGGGGCTGCCCCTGCGCCGCGTGCGGCTGCTGCTGTCGCGCAACCGCCACGACACGCTGCGCGCCACGAGCGCGCTCGAACCGCTGGGTATCCGCTGCCCGCCGTTCGCCGCGTGGGCCCCGCGCCTCGCGGCGGCCTGGACCCCCCGCGCCGCCTGAACCCGCCGCCGCCTCGTCAGAACAGGATCTCGTCCTGGCAGACGCCGATCTCCATGATCAGATAGAACAGCGTCAACTCCTGCTCGTACAGGCCCGGATGCCGCCCGCCCGTCGTGCTGCCCACCGTGTGGTACGTCGTGAACAGCACCCGGCCGCAGCCGTACTGGAACGAGACGGTGAACGGGTGCACGGTCGTCGCGTCCCACTCCGCGGGATCGATCCCGACACCGGTCAGGTCGTCGGCATCGTAGTCCCACGGCCCCTCGACCCACACCTTCGGCACCGCGCGCACCTCGAGCCCCGTGTCCGGGTCGGTCCCGATCACCCCCTCGAAGACCCCCCCGATCGTGTCCCAGTTCTCCCGCGTCCGGAAGCCGTCCGCGAGCAGCCCCTGCGCGTCGAGCCACGCGTGCAGCCCCTCGTCCGCCGCGACCGACTCGGCATCGAACGGCGGCCCGTGGTTGCAGCTCGGCGGGTCGGCGTCCGCCTCGTTGCACCCCCCGTGGAGCGGGTCCATGAACCAGAGGAACTCGGGCCACGTCTTCTCCACCACCGGCATCGCGTAGTCCGAGACGTAGATCCGACCCCCCTCGGCCACGTATTGCCGGATCCGGTCCTGCATCTCGGTCGTGCGCATGAACCGGAAGATCGCGTTGTACGAGCAGTTGAAGAACACGATGTGGTAGCGCCGCAGCGCCTCGATGCTGCCGAGCAGTTCCCACTTGTCGGCGCCGTGGTGCTCCTGGTCGCCGTTGTCGTACAGGTCGAACGGCGGATCCGCCTGGTCGTAGTCGTAGCCGTAGGCGCCGTCGTCCTCCCCGATCCCGACCTTCGCGAACAGGTCCTCGATGTGGTCGTAGTCGCCGTACAGCACCGCGATGTTCGGGATCGTGTCCCCGATCGCGCGGTCGGTCCGGCTGGGCAGCGTCGTCCGCCACATCTCCAGCTCGACGTCGCCCTCCGTCGCCGGCGCGTCGTACTCCGCCACGCGCCGGAACTGCCCCTTCTGCACGGCCAACCAGTAGTGCCCGCCGGGCGGCACCGCGAGCTGGAACGTGCCATCCGCGGCCGACAGCACGTGCGGCACCCCGGGGTCCAGCTCCACGCACGCCTCGCAGTACACCTGGTCCGGGATCTCCGGCGGCGGCGCAACGTAGGCCACCACCAGCGCCCCGGCGACGGGGAACAGCGGCGCACCGCCGGGCGGCGCCGGGCCCCACACCGTTCCGTGGAGGCGCACGCCGCGCGGCACGGAGGTCTCCCCCTCGCCGCCGTCGCCGATCGCGTCCCCCGTTCCGTCCCCGTCCCGGCCGACGTCCCCCGCCGGCGTGTCATCGGCGGGCGAGCAGCCCGCGACCGTCGCCGCCAGGACCCAGGCCGCCCATCCACGACCGTGCATCGTCCGCATGCCCACCTCCCCGGCCCGTCAGCTTGCATCGCTTCGCGGTCCGCCGCAAGGAAGCACCACCTGCCCGAATTCCATCGCCGACCGGTTGACCCCCGCTTCCCGGGTCGCTAGCTTCCCCGGCCGTGATTCTGCTGTCCGCCGACGGGGTGGGATTCGGCTTCCCCGGGCACCACCTGTTCGAGAATGCGTCGCTGTCGGTGCAGGAGGGCGAGCGGATCGCGCTGGTGGCCCCCAACGGCGCCGGGAAGACCACGTTCCTGCGGCTCCTGCGCGGCGTACTGGAACCCGACGAGGGACGCATCGCCGCCGCGAAGGACGTCACGATCGGCATGCTCGACCAGGAACGGGAACTGGCCGAGGCGGCGACGGTCGGGCAGGCGCTGGCCCTGCCCTTCGGCGCGATGCTCGACCGCAACCGCGAGGCGGTGGAACTGGCCGCGCAACTCGCCCACGGCGACCGGCGGGTCTGGCACGACTACGCCGCGGTGCTCGGACAGCTCGAGCTGGAGGACGGCTTCTCCGTCGGCCACCGCATCGCCGCCCTCGCCGCCGACGTCGGCTTCCGTGAGGACGACTTCCCGCGCCCGCTGGCGACGCTGTCGGGCGGCGAACGCCGCCGCCTGGCCCTGGCCCAGCTCCTGCTCCGCGCACCGTCGGTCCTGCTCCTCGACGAGCCGACCAACCACCTCGACATCGAGCAGATGGAGCGCCTCGAACAGCGCCTGCTGGACTACCGCGGCGGCGTGGTGTTCGTCAGCCACGACCGCACGTTCCTCTCGCGCATGGCCACGCGGGTCGCCGAGCTGACCGACCGGGGGATCGTCGATTACCCGTTCGGCTACGACCAGTACGTCGAGGAGCGCCGGGTCCGGATGGAGCACGCCTGGAAGGCGTACGAGCTGCAGGTGGCGGAGATCCGCCGCCAGGAGGAGTTCATCCGCCGCAACTTCGCGGCGCAGAAGGCCAAGCAGGCCAAGAGCCGCGAACGGGCGCTGCTGCGCATCGAGAAGCTCGAGCGGCCGCGGGACATCTGGGGCCCGCCGTCCGCCCGCCGCCTGCGCTTCCCGGAAGCCCCGCGACCCGGCCGCGTGATCCTGACGATCGATAACCTCGCCTGGGGACCGCCGGGCCGCGTCCTCCATCGCCACCTCAGCCTGACCCTCCAGCCCGGCGAACGGCTCGGCGTGATCGGACCCAACGGCTCCGGCAAGACGACCCTGCTGCTCGCCATCGCCTCCGCCTTCGACCGGCGCACGGCCGAGTCGGGCCGCGTCCAGATCGTCGAGGGTTCCGTGCGCCTCGGCCACAACGTCGTCGCCGGCTACACCGACCAGACCCTCGAGGACCTGGACCCGGACAAGACGCTGATCGATTCCGTCCGCGAGCTGCGCGGCGAGATGCCCAACGACGCCGCCCGCGAGTACCTGGGCCAGTTCCAGTTCCACGACGAGCACACCGGCCGGCGCGTCGGCTCGCTCTCCGGCGGCGAGAAGGCCCGCCTCGCCCTCGCCCGCCTCCTCCTCGCCCCGCGCAACCTGCTCGTGCTCGACGAACCGACGAACTACCTCGACATCCCCTCCCGCGAAATCCTCGAGAATGCCCTCGTCGAGTTCCCCGGCGCGGTCGTCCTCGTCTCGCACGACCGCTTCTTCCTCGATCGCGTCACCACCCGCGTGCTCCACATGGACGCCTCGGGGCTCGACCCGCAGTGCGGCGGGTACACCGAGTTCGTCGAGCGGCGGCGGCGAGCGGCGCGGACGGCGGCCGAGACCACGCCGCGGCCCTCGTCCCCGCCGCCGGCCGCACCGCCCCGGACCTCGGGGAACCGCG
>JAAZOP010000234.1 GCA_012797735.1 Myxococcales bacterium | reverse complement strand
TCCGTCCCGCCGCCGAGCGACGCCGCCACGACGCTCCCGCGCCAGGATGCGGCGGCCGTGCGCCCGGCCGCGGAGGCTGCGGTCCGGCGCGACGCCGGAGGCGGCAGCGGAACGGACGACTTCATCACCGACTACCCCGGCGTCCGTGCCGATGCCGGGACGAGGACGACTCGAGAGGCGGGCGCGACCCCGCCGCCTCCCGACGACTTCATCACCGATTACCCCGGGCAGCGACGGGACGCGGGGGCGTCCCGCCCGCCCGACGACGACTTCGTCACGAGCTACGGGAGCGGATCCACGCCATGATCATCCATCGCCATCCCTGTGTCGTGCTGCTGGCGGTCGCCCTGCTGCTGCCGGCTCGAGCGCCGGCCCAGACGCCGGAGCAGGTGGCCGAGGCCGAGCGGCTCTTCCACGAGGGACTGGACGCCGTCCGGGCGAACGACTTCCGCCAGGCGCTCGAACTGTTCCGCCAGTCCCGGCACCTCAACCCGAGCGTGCCGATCGTGACGTTCAACATCGCCCTGTGCCACCGCAAGCTCGGCAACGCCCCCGACGCCGTCCAGGAGTTGTTCCGCTTCCTCGCCGAGGGCGGGGCCGAGCTGCCCCAGCGGGACCGGGCGCAGGAACTGATAACCGAGCTGTCGCCGAGTGTCGGCGCGGTCCGGATCCGCGTCCCCGACGTGGGAGCCACCGTGCTGATCGACGGCGAGGCCGTCGGTCCCTCGCCGCTCGACGAGGTGGTCTACGTCGCGCCCGGAACGCACCGGGTCGAGGTGCGCTGGGCTGGGCTCCCCGATCCGGACTTCCGGCAGGCCGACGTGCCGGCGGGGCTCGACCCGCCGGTCGTGGTGACGTGCACGCGGCCGGAAGATCTGGTCGAACCCCCGGTCGAGCCGGACGGTGGGGGGGAGCCGGCCGAGATGCTGCCGAGCTGGCCGTTCTGGACGATGGTGGGCGCCACGGGAGGATTCGGTCTCGTCGCGGTGCTGACGCTGACGTTCGGCGATCTGACCTACCAGGACTACGTGGACGGCGGCCGCACGGACCAGGATCTGGCCGACAAGGGCGAGGCGCTGGATCTGTCGGGCTACGTCTTCCTCGGCCTCACCGGCGCGGCGCTGGTCGCGGGCACGGTCCTGTTCTTCTTCACCGACTTCTCGGCCGAGGCCGGCGGCGGCGAGGCGCCGGCCGAGGCCGGCGAGGACTCTCCGGTCGAGGTCTCGTTCCTGCCCGGGTCGCTGGTCCTGCGCTGGTGAAGGCCCGCGTACGGAACCGGCCCCGGCCCCGCGTTGAACGGGCAGACGTCCTGGCACACGTCGCAGCCTCGGGTGTAGGGGCCGCGCGGCAGCGCCGCCGGCGGCGGCAGTCCCGCGGTGCTCCAGCGGCTGAGGCAGCGGCCGGCGTCGAGCACGCCGGGCAGGGACAGCGCGCCGGTCGGACAGGCTTCGATGCACCGGCGGCAATCGCCGCAGGCGGGCGCCCGCGGTGCGGCGGACGGCAGGGGGCGGTCGAGCAGCAGGCCGCCGAGAACGAACGTCGAGCCGGCGTCCGGATGGATCACCAGCGTGTTGCGGCCCTGCCAGCCGAGGCCGGCGCGGACGGCCAGGGCCTTCTCCAGCACCGGCAGCGCGTCGCAGAACGGGCGGGCCGCGAGACCGGGGGACGCTTCCCGCAGCCGCGCGGCCAGCCGCCGCAGCACCCCCCGGAAGACGCGATGGTAGTCCCGGCCCCGGAGGTAGGCCGCCGTCGCACGTTCCGCGGCCGGGGTGTCCGGCCCGGTACGGGCGTACGACAGGGCGAGCACGACGGCGCTCCGGGCTCCCGCGCGCAGCACGCCCGGCTGCGTCGGGTCGATCCGCAGCGCGGCGGTGGCGCCGAGGTACGACAGCCCGCCGTCCAGCCCCCGCGCCAGCCACTCCGTCAGCCGCTGGCCCTCCGGGTCGAGCGGCGTGAGGGTGGTCGTGCCCCAGAGCGGGATCCCCTCGGAGACGACGAATGATCGGAGCGCTTCCATCAGCATGTCGGACCCCGGCGACGAGCGGTACCGTAGCGCGGTCCGGGGACCGCAGCCAGACGCTGCCTCCCGGCAGGCACCGACCCCGCGGGTGGAACGCTTGCGCCGGATCCGCGCGTGGCCTATGGTTCGGTTCGTCGGAGAAGAGCCCCCGCGGGGACGAAGAGGGTTCCGGGCATGAACGTCTGCCTTGTCTGCGGCCGACTGTACGACGACGAAACCACACAGTGTCCGCTCGACGCCGAGGAACTTCTCCCGCACGACCCGACGCTGGCAGTCGGCGCGACGGTGGCGGAGCGCTACCGGGTCGTCCGGCCGATCGGCCTGGGTCAGACCGGCGAGATCTTCGAGGGGCGGGAGGGTGAAGCCGGCGACCGCGTGGTGTTGAAGCTGTTGTCCGAAGACCTGACGCGGGACCGGAGGGTGGCGGACGCGCTCCGGCGCCACCTCCTCAAGGCGAAGGATTTCAAGCACCCCGGCGCGGTATCGATCCGCGCGGTGGCGATGCACGGAAATCGGATGCTGCTCGTGCGCGACTGGGTCGAGGGCGAGCGGCTCCAGGACGTGCTGGCGGTCGACCCGGCGTGGCCCGTCACCCGCGCCGTCGGGCTTGTCGAGCAGGTCTGCGCGGTGCTCGCCGCCGCCCACAAGGTGGCCCTGCTGCATCTGCAGATTCGGCCCTCCAACATCTTCGTGCTCCCGCCCGACGACCGCGGCTTCGAGCGGGCTTTCGTGGTCGATTTCGGCATCGGCCCGCTGCGGCGGGTCGGCAACCGGGAGGTCTACGGCACGCTGCGGACGATGTCGCCGGAACAGATCGAGGGCAAGATCCCGACCTTCAAGTCGGACATCTACTCGGCCGGTCTGCTCCTGCACCGCCTGATCGTCGGCGCCTCGGCGTTCTCCGGCTCGGAGGAGGAGGTGGTGCGCCAGGTGGCCGGCGTCGCCCCGCCGCCGCTCGTCGCCCCGTCGGGCGAGGAGATTCCGGAACTGCTCGAGAACCTCGTCCGGCAGATGGTCGAGAAGCGCCCGATCGCGAGGCCGCCGACGATGGCCGTCGTGCTGGAGAAGCTCCGGGCGTTGCGGGGGTCCATTCCGCCCTCCTCCGTCTCGGCCGTGCCGCCGCCGGCGGGCGAGGCGCGGCCGACCCGGCGGGAGCGGGCGACCGTGGTGATGCAGGCGATCGGTTCGAGGGGAGGCGCCGTGGAGTCCGCGCCTCCGGCCGGCGCCGGGAAGTCCGACGCGGACGCCCGCCGGGAATCCGACACGGGTCGCCGGGCGGCGATCAGTCGCGGAACGACCGGTCGCGTGCCGGCCGTCGGAGGCGCATCGCTCGCGCAGCCCGACGCACGCGAGCCCGCGGCGGTCGCCGGCGGACCCGGAGCGGGCCCCTCGGCGGGTGCCGAGAAGCCCGCCGAGGCGAAGCCCGAGGAGGCCGCGGCGCCGAAGGACGGCGTGCCGGCGCCTCGGCCGGAAGCCAGTCCCGAGGAGGGAACGACCCAGGAGATCCAGCCCGAGATCATCGAGGAGCGGCCGGCGCGACGGCCGCCGCCGCGCATCCGGCCGCGACGGGACGACAAGGTGCCCGTCGACGCGGCGCAGATGGCCGCGGCCATCGCGGTGGTCAAGGCCGAATCGATTCCGCCGGCGGCTCCGGCCGCGGGATTCGGCACGTTGCCGGAGGGGGGCGGGGAGGCACCGGCCGATTCGTCGATCGACATCTCCGTCGAGGAACCGGTCGCCGCCGGCGTCGAGAAACCGGATGACGCCGGCGCCGATCAGCCGACCGCCGGCGGAGCAGCGCCCCGGGACCGGACGGCGCCCTTCCGGCGGAGGCTGACGTCGCGCCAGTGGGTCTACGTCGGCGCGGTCGCCGGGGTCGTGTTGCTCGCCGTGGTGCTGGGAATCGTTTTCTCGGGCGGTGGAACCACGCCGCCGCGGGCGGACGAGCCCGCGGTCGTCGTTGCGGCGGAGCCGGACGCGGCGGCAGGCGACGGCACGGCGCCGCTCCTGGCGGCGCCGGACGCCGCGACGACCGCCGCGGAGGAGGTCGGGGTGGCGGTGGAGGCGGAACCGCAGGAGGTCGAGGAGGCGGCCGCCAAGACGCCCGGTCCGGGCGACGCGGGGCTGGACGAGGGGGGCGTCGAAGGGGTCGCCGAGGCAACCGGCGACGTCCCGGCGGTGACCGACGAGGCGACGGAAGAAGCCGGGCCGGACGAGGGCGTGGCGGCCGGGTGAAGCGACGGCGGGGTTCCCGCCGGCGAGACGCCGGCGAGCCTGGTCGCGGCCGGCAACCGGGCGCTCGGCGCGCGGCAGTTCAGCCGCGCCCGGATGCTGTTCCGCCAAGCGCTGCAGCTCGACCCGACGAACCGCGCGGCGCGCACCGGCATGGGGCGCGTGGCGTTCCAGCAGGGGCAGTTCGAGGAGGCGGTGCGCTATCTCGAGCCGCTCTATCGCAACCAGGGGAACATGGACCTCGGCGTCGCCTACGTGCGCGTCGGGCGGCGGGACGACGCCCGGCGGCAGTTCGAGAAGTTGCTGGACCGCAACCCGGCCAACGCCGACGCCCGCCGGGCGCTCGACGCGCTCAACCGCTGACCGGACGGCCGGCGGGGCGCGAGGGAATCTCGTCGAACACTTCGCTGTTCTGCAGCGGGCGGGGGCGCGCGGTCAGCACCTCGCAGCCGGTCTCCGTGACGGCGACGGTGTGTTCGAACTGGGCCGACAGGCGGCGATCCTTGGTCACGGCGGTCCACCCGTCCTGGAGGATCTCCAACTCCCACCCGCCCAGGTTGATCATCGGCTCGATGGTGAACGTCATGCCGGGTTCCATCCGCGGGCCGCGGCCGGCGTCGCCGAAGTGCGGGACCTGCGGTCCCTCGTGGAAGTCGCGGCCGATCCCGTGGCCGACGAAGTCGCGCACGACGGAGCAGCCCTGGGCGACGGCGTAGGTCTCGATCGCCCGGCCGATGTCGCCGATGCGGCCGCCGGGGCGAACCTGTTCGATGCCGATCTCGAGGCAGCGGCGGGTGACCTCCACCAGGTGGCGCGCCTCCGCCGACGGTGTCCCGACGTAGAACGTGGCCGAGGTGTCGCCGTGGAAGCCTTCGAGCTTGCAGGTGACGTCGATGTTGATGATGTCGCCGTCCCGCAGGCGGCGGCGGGAAGGAATCCCGTGGCACACCACCTCGTTGATCGAGGTGCAGACCGACTTGGGGAAGCCGTGGTAGTGGAGCGGCGACGGGTAGGCGCCGTGGGCGACGATGAACTTGTGGACCAGCTCATCGATCTCCAACGTCGTCATGCCGACGCGCAGGCGCTCCCCGGCGAGGAGCAACGCCTCGGCGGCGAGGCGGCAGCTGCGCCGCAGCGCCTCGAGGTCGCGGGCGCTCTTGATCCGGATCGGCGCCTTGCCGGCGAACATGGCGGCGCAGTTACCCCGCGCGGGCCCGTCTGTCAATGAGCGGCGACGCGCCTCCCGTCACCGAGCACCGCGGGGTGGTCCAGGACGTCCCGGCTCATGGCCCGGGACGTCGCGCGGGGCGCCGCCGCCGCCGGAGCGGACCGGGCGCTTGCCGCGGGCGGCCGCGAGCGATAGGCTCGCGGAGTCATGCGGGGCGCAGCGTGGCTCTGGATGCTGGTCGGACTGTGGAGCGCGGCCGCGACGGCGGCCGCCCAGCGGATGCCTTCCGACCGCGCGGCGCGGCTGGCGGAGGCCGAGCGGGCGCTGGCGGAGGAGCGGTACGAGGAGGCCCAGGCCACGCTCGACGAACTCGCCGCGGGGCTCGAGGTCGAGGAGCCGGTGCTGGCGGCGCGTCTGGAGCTGGAGCTTCGCCGGGCCGGGTTGTTCGGGGCGGGGGGCGCCGCGGCGAGCGTGCCCGCCGCCGTCGAATCGGCCGCGGCGGCGCTCGAGCGGCGCACCGACGTCGGCCACCGCGGCTGTCTGCTGCTGGCGGACGAGGCGGTGGCGGCCGGGCGGACCGAGGCGGCGGCCGGCTGGCTGCGGCGGGCGCTGGAGCGGCGGCCGGACGACGACCGCGCGCGCCTGCGGCTGGCACTGCTGGAGATGGGCCGCGGCCGGACCGACGAGGCCGCCCGCCTCGCCCTGGAGCTGCTCGAACGTCACGCGCGGTGTCCGGGCATCCTCCAGCTCGCGGGGCAGGCGCTGCTGGCCGAGGGCCGTGCGGAGGCGGCGCTCGACCCGTTGCAGCGCCTGGTGCGCGTCGCGCCGGAGTTGGCGGAGGGGCGCGCGCTGCTGGCGACCGCCCTGCTCGTCGAGCGGCGGTTCGAGGAGGCGGTGACGCAGTACGAACGGGCGGTGGCGCTGGAACCCACACCGGCCCGCCGCGCCGCCCTCGGTCTCGCCCTGACGCTCGCCGGCCGGTCCGCCGAGGCGATCCCGCTGCTGGAGCGTCTGACGGAGGAGCATCCGGAGCACGTCGGGGCGTGGAACAACCTGGGCGTCGCGCGCGCCGCGGCGGGGCGGTTCGAGGAGGCCCGGGCCGCGCTGCGGCGCGCCCTGGAGTTGGACCCCGGCGACGCGCAGGCCCGCGCCAACCTCGCCGACCTCGACGCCCGGACGCCGACTCCCTGACTCAGTCGTCCGGGTACTCGGTGCGCAACCGCGTCTCGGCCCGTGCGCGGCCCACCACCCGCTCCCACAGCGCGCGGATGTCGTCCCCGGGAAATCGCAGTTCGATGCCGATCGAGGAGGTGTTCGGTCCGATCCCCGGCAGCGGCCGCACCCAGCTCACGAACCCGGACAGCTCGATCCGACCCAGCAGTCGGTCGTCGAACTGGAGGAACGCGGGATCGCCGACCGACGGCCGGTGCGCGACGCGCACCGCGGCGCCCCGGACGCTGACGTCGGAGACCTCTCCGGCGGCCTGCACCGGGTGGCGGCTGCCGAAGGTGCAGGTGACGGAGAACCGGGCCGGGAAGCGTTCCTGGGAACGGCCCGCCAGTCCGCTCCGTCCTTCCGCGTGCTCCACGAGGCGCCGGAAGGCGGGGAGCGACGAAGCGCGCAGCAGCAGCCCCACGCCGGGCCGCGTCGCCCGGTCGGTCCCGCCCCGCAGGCGCCGCCACAGCACGCGGCCGTTGAGGCGCACGGCATCGGCGTCGCCGGGGAAGGTACAGTGCGCAACGACCTCCTCGCCCACCTCGAGATCGAACTTCCCGGCGAGGAACAGGCCGGCGGGCTGCACGTCGAGCCGTGCCTCGAGGAACTCCTCGTAGCTGGAGAACGGGGCATCCAGCCGTCGCGCGTTTCGCGCTCCGCCCTGCGAGCCGCCGGTCGACGGACGCCCGTTGGTCATCCCACCTCCCCGAGCCGACCCGATTCTAGTGCGGCCCCGGGCCGCGTCAAGTGCGCTCGGCTCCTGCCCCGCGTTGACCCGAGATGCGGCCGCGCGGTAGCTTCCGGCGTCCCCGGCGCGGCGGCGGGGCGGGAGGAGAAGGAAATGGGCGACGACAGGCTCCGGGAAGATGCATTGCGTGCGATCCGCGACGGGCGGGTCGAGGCGATCTGGCTCTGGTTTTCCGACATCCTCGGGCAGCTCAAAGGGGTGGCGGTCACGCCGCGCGAGTTCGAGGACGCCCTGCGGGACGGAATGGGATTCGACGGCTCCTCGATCGAGGGTTTCGCCCGGATCCACGAATCCGACCTGATGGCGCGCCCCGACGTCTCGACGCTGCGCATCTTCGTCGGGCGCGACGGAACGCCGAGCCGTTTCGCGCGCGTGTTCTGCGACCTGGAGACCCCCGACGGCCGGCCCTACGAGGGCGACCCGCGCGGCGTGCTGCGCCGCACGCTGCACGGGCTCCACGAGCAGGGGCTCGAGTTCTACGTCGGGCCCGAGATGGAGTACTTCTACTTCCGCTCGCCCCGGACGCGCGAGCTGTTCGACGAGACCGGCTACTTCGACGCGTCGCTCGTCAGCGAGGGGACCGAGTTGCGGCGCCGCACCGTGCAGGCGCTGGAGGGGATCGGGATCAAGGCGGAATACGCGCATCACGAGGTGGCGCCGAGCCAGCACGAGATCGACGTGCGGTACGCCGACGCGCTGACGATGGCCGATAACGTGATGACGATCCGCTTCCTCGCCCGCGAGATCGCCCGCGAGAGCGGCGCCTACGCGACCTTCATGCCCAAGCCGATCTTCGGCGTGAACGGGTCGGGGATGCACGTCCACCAGTCGGTGTTCCGCGGCGACACGAACCTGTTCTTCGATGCCGGCGATCCCTACAATCTCTCGGCGTTCGCCCGTGGCTACATCGCGGGCCTGTTGCGCCACATCCGCGAGATCACGCTGGTGCTCAACCAGTGGGTCAACAGCTACAAGCGGCTGACCCCGGGCTACGAAGCCCCGGTCTACGTCTCGTGGGGCCAGCGCAACCGCTCCGCGCTCGTCCGCGTCCCCCGCTACCGCGTGGGGCGCGAAAAGTCGGCGCGCATCGAACTCCGCAGCCCCGACCCGACCTGCAACCCGTACCTCGCCTTCAGCGCGATGCTCGCCGCCGGCCTGCGGGGCGTCCGGGCCAACTACGACCTGCCGGCGCCGATCGAGGAGAACATCTACGAGATGACCGGCGGGCAACGCAGCGACCGCCGGATCGAGGTGCTGCCCGGCAGCCTGGCCGAGGCGCTGGCGCTGGCCGAGCAGAGCGAGCTGCTGCGCGAGACCCTGGGCCACCACATCTTCGAGAAACTGATGGAGAACAAGCGCATCGAGTGGGACCGGTACCGGACCCAGGTCACGCAGTACGAGCTCGAACACTACCTGCCCGTCATGTGACGCCGCCGGGCGGCGGCGTCCCGGACCCTACTGCCAGCCCCGGCCGAGATCGTCCGGGGGCCCCCGCCGTCCCGGCCCGTTTTCCTCCCCGCGGTCCGCCTCGTCCCCGCCGTCGTCCGCGCCGAGCACGATCGTCACCCCGCCGCCGGCCTCGACCAGCAGCCCGAAGATCGCGTCGTCGCGCGCGACGTAGGCACCCAGGCCGATGTCCATCCCGACGTGCAGGGCCAGCCAACTCCACAGCGGCAACTCGAGCCACGCACCGGCGCGGAACGGCACCAGGTAGTGCAGGTCACCCACGTTGGGCACCATCGCGTAGAACCCGAAGTCGCCTCGCACACCGGCCACGACGTAGGGCAGGTCGGTCCAGACCCACGCCAGGCCGAGACACCCCGACCAGACGTCCCAGGCCCGGTTGCTCGCCTCGGCGTCGAGCGCGAACGAGGCGCCGACGAGGGCGTCGAGCACCAGGTTGCGCCACAGCGGAAGCTGGTAGCCGACCTCGAGGCGGAATCCCCCCAGGTCCACCGGTTCGGGCGGCACGCGCTCGTACACCGCCCCGTCAAGGTAGTAGCCGTAGGCGGGCTGCAACCGGATCCGATGTCCCGCCGCGGGCGATTCCCCCCGCGGCCCGGTCGTCGTTTCCGGCTCCTGCGGGGAGGGCGGCGGCGCCTCCAGCTCCGCGATGCGGGCGGCCACCGCGTCGCGGTCCGGAGCATCCGGGCTTCCCTGGAGGTAGACGCGATACCAGACCGCGGCCTGGGTCCCGTCCCCCGCCCGGTCGAAGCAAAGACCGACGTTGAAGGCCACCTCGGGCGACCCGGTCTCGTCGTAGGCCGCGCGGAACTGTTCCGCCGCCTCCGCGAACCGCCCGGCCTCGAACGCCACTCGTCCCGCCTCGAGGTGGACGGCCGGCGCCGGTTCCGCCGGCGGGGGTTCCGGGGCGGCGGCCTCCCCGACCGCTTCGACCGGCTGGGCGACGGCGTGAGTCGCGACGGCCGGTGCCGCTGCCAGGGCCACGAGGACGGTCGCGCGGGTGAAGGCCGGCCGGCGCATCGACGATCAGGGGGAGGCCGGGGGCGGCGTCGAGGGTCGGGCTGCCGGCTGAACGAGGACCTCCAGGGCCCCCGGGGGGGCCACCCGCATCGGGACGCGGGTCGCGCCGGCGGCGGCCGGTGCCTCGGTGGAGCCCGGCGGCTCGTCGGTCGGGCCGTCGGGCGTCCCGGCGGCGCCGGGCGCGGGTTCGGCCGGCGCCGCGGGTTCGGGTTCCGGCGGGGGGGGCGGAGGAGCCGGTTCCGCCACCGGCTCGCCGAAGGTGAG
>JAAZOP010000233.1 GCA_012797735.1 Myxococcales bacterium | reverse complement strand
CGCCGGCTCGGTGGCCGGCCGCACCGCCACCAACACGCCCACCACCACCAGCACCACGGCCAGCCCGACCCCCAGGGCGGTGGCCAGCGCGCGCGGACGGACGCGCAACAGCCCGGCCAGACGCTCCAGCCAGCCGGCCTCGCGCTCGGCCGACCGCGCCGCGGCCTCGATCGCCGAGGCCGCCGGCCAACCTGGCGGCGCCTGCAGGCGGTACGACTCGCCCAGTTCCGCCATCCACCCCGACACCGCCCGCTGCCGCTCGACCTCCGCCCGGCACACCGCGCACCGCTCGAGGTGCCGGCGGTCCGCCTCTCCCAGCGGCTCGAGGCCGTCGGCCGCCAGACCGATCCGCTCCTCGTCGAGGTGCCCGCTCCCGTCGCCGATCCGCCGCTCGTCCATCACACCACCGAGATCTCGCCGTCCACGAACTCGGCGAGCGCCTTCTGCAGCTTGTGCCGGGCGTGGAACAACCGCGACATGATCGTCCCCTTCGGCACCTGCATCACCTGCGCCATCTCCTCGTACGTCAACCCTTCGAACTCCCGCATCACGATCACCGCCCGATGGTGCTGGGGCAGGTCCTCGAGCGCCCGCGCCAGCTTCTCCATCACCTCGTGGCGCCGCGCCGCCTTGCCCGGATTCACGTCGTGCCGCACCGGGAGGATCGGGAAATCCCCCTGGTCCACGTTGTCGTGCGCCAGCCGATCCTCGTAGGGCGCCGCCCGCATCCGCGCCGCCTTGCGCACGTGGTCGATGCACAGGTTCATCGTGATCCGGTAGACCCAGGTGTAGAAGCTCGAGTCGCCCTGGAAGCTGCCGAGGTGCCGGTAGACCCGGACGAAGGCGTCCTGCATGACGTCCATCGCGTCGTCCCGGTTGCCCACCATGCCCATCGCCAGCCCGAACACCTTGCGCCTGTACCGTCCCAGGAGGTCCTCGAATGCCTTGACGTCGCCCTTCTGGGCCCTCCGTACCAGCTCCAGGTCCGCCTCCCGGGTCTCAGTCCCGGAGCGCGACGGAGACGCCGGCTTCGACGTGCCCTGAACACCCGTATTCACTTGGGGGGCCGGAGGCCCCCCGGGGCCCGAAGCCGCCCGGCGGGGAGCCGTGGCGGGCGGCGGGACGACCCCGTCGTCGTCGTCGGAAGCCTCGCCCCCCGGGGCCTCGTCCAGGTCCCGGTCGGAAGGCTCCGCCGCCTCGTCCCGCTCAGCCATGCTCATGGAACAACGGCGCTCTCCGGCGCAGGAACCGCTGCACCGCCGCCCGGTCCTCGGCCCGCAGATCCAGGAACTGGACCCCCATGCCCGGCATCATCTCCGGCACCCGCGGGTTGTGCTCCCGCACCCACCGCACCTCGGACAGGGCGCTCACCACGTGCCCGTCCGGCAGCGTGAAGTTCACCGTCAGCCGCGTCCCGATCGGCAGGAAGTCGTACGTCGCGACGAACAGGCCGCCCTCGGAGATGTCCTCGGAGAACCCGACGTAGAAGTTGCTCTCGCTCTGGAAGCCGATATCGACATCGAGCGGCAGGCGGTGGGTGGAGCGCCGCGGGTCGTGCGGCACCTCCCGCGGCGGTCCGGGCGGCGGCGGCGGCACCATCGAGGCCCGTTCCTGGGCCTTCTGCAAGGGGTAGAGGAACGCCATCACGGCGGCGATCGTCTGCGTCGTCTGGACCACCGCCGGCTCGTCCGACGACAGGTCCTGCAACGCCTGCATCGCCTCGCGCAGGTGCTCCATCGCCTGCCGCACGCCGGCCATGTGCGCCGGCTCCTCGGGCCCCGAGGCCTGCACGGCGAACAGCGCGCCGATCGCCTTCGCCACGCTCGCCGCCAACGCCTCGACGTCGGCCCCCGGCGTCTGGATGTCCTGCAACGGCCCGAGACACCCGGCCAGCCATTCGCGGGCCTGCCGCGCCGGACGCGAGGCGCGGAACAGCGACGACGGCGAATCGACCACTCCGACGCTCATGGAAGACACCCTCCCCGCCCGCGCCCGGGTCCGCGACTCCGCCGGGACGCCCGCATCCTAGCGGATTGGGCACGAATCGCAAGCGAGGGCGACGCCGCGCCGGACCCCGCTACTCGTGGACGAAAGGCGCCGGGACCTTGGGGCCGTTCCGGACGAAGTTGTCGAGGCCGATGCGCATGTCCTTCGTCGCGTGACACGAGGCCAGCATCTCCGCCTCGTAGCGCAACCCCTCCTCCAACGTGCGCTTCGCCCCGCCGAGGATCGCCTCCCGGAGGATCGCGTCGATCTTCCTCGACAGGGTTCCGAGATCCACCTCCGGCAGCTCGGCCGGGATCTCGATCGGGCCTCGCGGGATCGCCCGCGGCTTCACCTGGCCCGCCGCGATCGCCCGCACCAGCTCGATCCCCCGCTCCCGCACGTCGTCGGCGACCTCCTCGGCAATCAGGCCCAGCTCGAGCGCCCGGGCGGAGGAGATCGGCTCGCCGCCGCGCAGGATCGGCCACGCGGCCGCCAGACCGATCCAGCGCGGCAGCCGCTGGGTTCCTCCGAGCCCCGGGATGATCCCGAGCTTCACCTCGGGCTGCCCGACGAACACCTTGAGTCCCCGGCTCGCGATGCGCATCGTGCAGGCCATCGCGATCTCGTTGCCCCCGCCGAACGCCAGACCGTTCATCGCGCAGACGACCGGCTTGCCGAGATTCTCGATCGTGTTGCAGGCGACCTGGCCGCCGAGCGCGTGGGCCTTCATCGCCGCCCCGTCCGGCAGCGCGGCCAACTCGTGGACGTCCGCCCCCGAGACGAACGCGCGCGTCCCGAACCCGGTCAGCACCGCCCCCACGATCCGCGGGTCCTTCCCGATCGCCTCGAACTGCTCCGCCAACTGGCGGAGCACGGCGGCAGAGAGCGCGTTGAGCACCGCCGGGCGACGGATCGTCACCACCGCCACGTCACCCACATCCTCGCGGAACACGAACGGCACGTCGAACGGCTTGCCCGTCGCCGCCTGGCGGACCAGCACCTCCGGCACCTTGAACCCGGGATGCCGCTCCGCGTAGCTCCGCACCAGCTCCAGCGCCCGCCCGACCCCGACCTCGTTCATCGTCCGGAACGGCGGCTTCATCACCAGCGCGTTCTCGACCGCCACGTCCAGGTCGCCGATCGAGGCGATGCCGGAATCGACGATCTCCGCCGCCATGCCGAAGTACGCCCCCAGCATGTCGTCGGCGATCCGCCGCTCCTTCTCCGGCGGCACCTCGACCTTCTCGTCCTTGCCCGCCGTGGGCCACGGCGTGCCGTCCTTCACCTTCTGCTGCAGGCTCGCCGGCGAGCGGTACCACGGCATGATCTTCCGCCCCTCGACCTCCAGGCCGTGGTTCGTGATCGGATTGCCCCCCGTCAGGTTCATCGCCGTGAACGGACCGACGCCCAGCCCCAACGCCCGGCGCGCCGCCTCGTCGACCTCCTTCACCGTGCCGACCCCCTCCTCCACCAGCAGCGCCGCGGCGAGGAAGTTGCCCTCGAAAATCGGGTCCACCGAGTACCCGTAGCGGCTCTTGACCCGGATCGGCATCTTGCCGATCCGCTCGTAGAACCGCAGCAGGAACGCCGTGACCTCCGGCGCCGTGTCCTTCCCGGGGATCACCTCCACGACGATGTTGCGCTCCGCGGGGAAGAAGTAGTGCACGCAGGCGGTCCGCGAGCGGTCCGCGATGTCGGCGAAGATCACCTCCGGCTCCATGTGCGACGAGTTCGACGTGAGCAGGGCCCCCGGCGGCACCAGCCGTTCGACCTGGCCGAAGATCCGCCGCTTGAGCGCCTCGTCCTCGGTCGCCGCCTCCACCACCAGGTCCGCCCCGCGGATCTGCTCGTAGTCGGTCGTCCAGAGGATCGCCTCGCCCGCCTGCCTGGCCGCCTCGGGCTTGAGCTTCCCCTTCTCCACCGCCTTGGCCAGCTTCTTCTCCGTCCGCGCCTTGCCGGCGTCGACGGCCTTCTGCACGACGTCGACCACGACCGTCTTGACCCCGGCCGGCGCGAGATTCTGGGCGAAGTGGAGCGCGATGTCGGGTCCGATGTTACCCGAGCCGATGACGGCGACCTTCGAGATGGTGCGACCCTTGACGGTGAACGACATGGCTGTCCTCCTGCGAGGCCACGCCTCTAGCAGAGAGCGAGGAACGAGGGAAGAGGGAGGAACGAGGCGCGAAGCGCCCCCCGGACCCCGCGGGAGGAAAGGACGATGCGGTGGAACTAGGCGGCGATGCAGAGACCGTAGGTTTCGACGCCGAGCGACTGGCAGGTCGCACCGGGGACGTCCGAGCAATCCGGAGTGCCGCCGCCCGTGTCGCAGAACTTGTAGCAGTGGCCGTCGGGATCGGAGGTCGTCGAGTAGCAGCCGTAGCCGACCGCGCATCCGTCGTCGCACGTGCTCCCCGCGGTGCCCGTGCCCGGCGCCCCCATCCCGCACTGCGTGCACGACGCCGACGTGCTGACCATGCACTGCGAGGAGGAGTCGCAGCCGGAGTTGTCGTACGGGCTGCAGGTCGTGCAGGCCGATCCGCAGATCTTGTATCCGCCCCACGGAGAACGGAGGTCGCACGACCGGCCCGGCGGGCAGTCGGTGTCCTCGTAGCAGAACTGCATGCAGTAGAAGTGCGTGCCGTCCGTGCCGAGGCACTGCGCTCCCGCCTGGCAGTTGTCGCTCCCCGCCGGGCAGAGCGTGTCCAGCGGATCCGTTCCGGCCGGGACGCACTCCTCGTAGGTCGAGGTCGTCGTGCCGCCGATCACGCACCGCTCGCCGGCCCCGCAGCCGCACTGCAGGACGACGTTGCACGTGCCGCTCGGCAGCTCCGGCCGGCAGGTGCCCGTGTCCGCGTCGGCGTCGGCGTCGGCGTCCGCGTCGGCGTCCGCATCCGCATCGGCATCGGCATCGGCATCGGCGTCGGCATCCGCATCCGCGTCCGCATCCCCGCCGCCGCCGCAGACGCAGCGTCCCGGGGACGGCGTCGTGGCCCAGCTGCCGGGACGACCGTCCGCGCAACAGACCGTGCTGCCCGCCCGGCACAACGCCTGCGTGCACGTCGGCGTCGTGTCGTCATCGTCGCCGCAACCCGGGGTCGCGAACCAGAACCCGGCGAAGGCGACGACCACCACCAACAGAACCATCGAGACACGCCTCATCGCTGATCCTCCTCCGCCCGGGCCGCGACCCGAGCCCCGGGCCGCCGGACGGCGACCCGAATCCGCTGGACACGGTTGGCTTACAAGACGAACCCCGATCTGTCAAGGAACGTCCGCGACGCGTCCGCGAACGACGACGGGACGGATGGTTCAGTTTCCCGCAGCGTTCGAACCGCCGCGGCCGGCGAGCGCCGCGGCGACGAAGCGGGCGAACAACGGGTGCGGCGCCATCGGCTTGGACTTGAACTCGGGATGGAACTGGCACGCTACGAACCAGGGATGGTCGGGCAGCTCGACCATCTCCACCAGGCGCCCGTCGGGCGAGAGACCGGAGAGCACCAGCCCCTTCCCGACCAGCCGCTCGCGATAGGCGTTGTTCACCTCGTAGCGATGGCGATGCCGCTCCGAGATCTCCGCCTCGCCGTAGGCCTGCCGGGCCCGCGTGTCCGGCGCCAGCCGGCAGGGCCAGGCGCCCAACCGCATCGTCCCGCCCTTGGCGCTCACCCCCTTCTGGGCCTCCATCAGGTCGACCACCTTGTCGGGCGACTTCTCGTCGAACTCGGCCGAGTTCGCCTTCTCCAGGCCGCAGACGTGCCGGGCGAACTCGACCACGGCGAGCTGCATCCCCAGGCAGATGCCGAGGAACGGGATCCGGTTCTCGCGCGCGTACCGGATCGCCGCGATCTTCCCCTCGATGCCGCGCGAGCCGAACCCGCCGGGCACCAGCACGGCGTGGGCGCCGGCCAGCAGCGCCTCCGCCCCGCTCCGCTCGACCTCCTCCGAATCGACGTACCGCACCTCGACCCGGCAGGAGTTGGCCAGCCCCCCGTGGGTCAACGCCTCGTGGAGGCTCTTGTACGCGTCGCGCAGGTGGACGTACTTGCCGACCATCGCCACGGTGACCGTTCCCTTGGCCGGCTCGCGCAGACCGTCCGCGACCTTCTTCCACTTCGCCAGGCGCGGAGCGCGCGACCAGATGTTGAGCAGCTCCGCCACGCGGTCGTCCAGCCCCTCGGACTTCAACCGCAACGGCACCTCGTAGATCGAGTCGGCGTCCTGCGCGGCGATCACGTTCTCCACCGGCGTGTTGCAGAACAGCGCGATCTTCTTCTTGTGCTCCATGGAGAGGGGATGATCGCAGCGGCAGACCAGGATGTCGGGCTGGATTCCGATCTCGAGCAGCGCCTTGACCGAGTGCTGGGTCGGCTTGGTCTTGATCTCGCCCGCCGCCGCGATGTACGGCACCAGCGTCACGTGGAGGTTGATCGCGTTCTGCGCCCCGAGGCTGTGGCGGAGCTGACGGACCGCCTCGAGGAACGGCAGGCTCTCGATGTCGCCGATCGTCCCCCCGATCTCCACGATGATCGCGTCCACCCCCTTGGCCGCCTCGCGAATCCGCTCCTGGATCTCGTTCGTCACGTGCGGGATGACCTGGATCGTCGCCCCCAGGTACTCGCCGCGACGCTCCTTCTGGATCACCGCGTCGTACACCTGGCCCGTCGTCACCGAGTTCCTGCGGCTCATCACCGCCGACGTGAACCGCTCGTAGTGCCCCAGGTCCAGGTCGGTCTCCGCCCCGTCCTCCGTGACGTACACCTCCCCGTGCTGGAACGGACTCATCGTGCCCGGGTCCACGTTGATGTACGGGTCGAGCTTCATCAGGGTCAGCTCGAGGCCCCGGTTCTCCAGGAGCGCGCCCATCGAGGCGGCGACGATCCCCTTGCCCACCGACGACACCACGCCGCCGGTGACGAAGATGTACTTGGTCTGCTTGGCCGGCATGGCAGCCCCATAGTCGACCTCGACCGGGACTGTCAACGATGCTGAAAGTCCGTCCAGCGGTTCCCGGGGATCCGCTCCCTGCCGGCCGCGGGTGACGAGGGACCCGGGCGGTCCCAGAGGGCGGGCGATGCGGGCCGAAGGAAGCCCCGTCCGCCCGCGGATCCCGCAGCGCTGCCGGCGGCTTCCTTGACGCGCCGCGAGGCACCCCGTACCCTGATTAGCGGAAGGTGTTCCCGCGGAACGACGCGCGGGACAGGGAGGCTTGCATGCGTGCGCAACCGCTCGTCGTCCGGTGCCGCTGGCTCGCACTGCTCGCGGCAGGCCTCGCCTGTTCCACCGCCGAGAACCCCCCGCTCCCCGACGCCCACCCGCCGGACACGGTCGGACCGGGGGACGGCGACGTGCCCAACCCTCCGGACGGAGTCGACGACGAGGGTGGTCTCGACGTCGCCGACGCCACCGAGGACGGGGCGCCGCCGGCCTGCACGAACGACCTCGAGTGCAACGACTTGATCGATTGCACGGCCGACTCGTGCGACCTCGGCACCGGGAGGTGCGTCCACGTCCCGGTCGATGCGGCCTGCGACGACGGCAACGCCTGCACGGTGGGCGAGGTCTGCGACCCGGCGACCGGCTGCGCGGGCGGCACGCCGAACGACTGCGACGACGGGGTGGGGTGCACGACGGACCGCTGCGACCCCTGCACGGGCGAGTGCAGCCACGCGCCGGACCATCGCGCCTGCGAACCGCCGCAGCTTTGCGACGCGGTCGCCGGGTGCGTCGCCCCGCCGCCGTGCACCACCGCGGCGGACTGCGACGACGGCGACCGCTGCAACGGCGTGGAGAGCTGCGACCCCGCGGTAGGCTGCCGGCCCGGAACGCCGGTCGTCTGCCGCGACGAGATCGATTGCACGCGCGACTCCTGCAACGCGGTCACCGGAGAGTGCATCTTCGCCCCGGACCACGCGATCTGCGACAACGGCAACCCGTGCGACGGCATCGAGACCTGCAACCCGGCGTCCGGCTGCGACCGCGGGACGCCCATCGATTGCGACGATGGCGTCCCCTGCACGGTCGATTCGTGCGACCCGACCAGCGGCCGCTGCGCCCACGCCGCCGACGACGCGCGCTGCAACGACGGCGTGTTCTGCAACGGCGTCGAGCGCTGCGACCCGGCGGCCGGCTGTCTGGCCGGGACCCCGCCGTCGTGCTCCGACGGCATCACCTGCACCATCGACCGGTGCGACGCCGGCCGGGATGCCTGCGCCAGCACGCCGGACCACACGCGCTGCGACGACGGGCAGCTCTGCAACGGCACCGAGACCTGCTCGACCGCCGCCGGGTGCGTCGCCGGAGCGCCGCCGACCTGCGACGACGGCCTGTCCTGCACCACCGACACCTGCGACCCGGCGGGCAACGGCGGGCGCGGCGCGTGCGTGTCGACCTCCCCCGACCGGGACCGCGACGGACATCCCGACGTCGACTGCACCGGCGACGACTGCAACGACGGCGACGCGGCCGTCCACCCGGGGGCGCCCGAGCTGTGCAACGGCCGCGACGACAACTGCGACGGCAGCCCCGACGAGACCCTGCCCTGCGCGCTCGGCTCCGCCCGCGCCTGCACCGTGGGCAGCTGCAGCGGCTCGCAGACCTGCCAGCCCGGCTGCACCTGGAGCGCCTGCACGGTCGCGGCGGTCGAAACCTGCAACGGCGTCGACGACAACTGCAACGGCGTCGCCGACGAGGGATTCGACTGCGTCTACGGCACGACCCGCGGCTGCGCCTTCGGCGCCTGCGCCGGCACCCAGACCTGCGTCCCCGGCTGCACGTGGGGAACCTGCACCGTCACGGCCACCGAGGTCTGCAACGGGGCGGACGACGACTGCGACGGCCAGACCGACGAGGGCTTCTCCTGCATCGCGGGCCGGACCCAGGGCTGCACCGTGGGGGCCTGCGCCGGCACCCAGACCTGCTCGGCGAGCTGCAGTTGGGGCGCGTGCGTGACCACGGCCGTCGAGACCTGCAACGGTCTCGACGACGACTGCGACGGCGCCATCGACGAGATCTTCGCCTGCCGGATGGGGGCCACCCAGTCGTGCAGCAACGCCTGCGGCGCCGGCGGCACCCAGACCTGCCAGTCCGGCTCCTGCACCTGGGGCTGCTGCAACGCCGGGACCGAGATCTGCGGCAACTCGTGCGACGACGATTGCGACGGCTCGGTCAACGAGGGCTGCGCCTGCAGCGGCGACGACTGCTCCTGCCCGCTCGTCGTCGCCTCCGGCGGCGGAACCTACACCGGAACGACGGTCGGCATGGCCGGCAATTACGACGGCACCTGCGGGTACTACACCGGCGTCCCCGACGTCGTCTACGCGTTCACCCCCTCCACCAGCGGCCTCTGGCAGATCGACACCGTCGGCAGCGGCTACGACACCCTGCTCCACGTGCACAACGGACCGTGCCTCGGCAGCCAGATCGCCTGCGACGACGACTCCGGCGGCAGCCTCACCTCGCTCGTCACGGTCAGCCTCACCGCCGGCGTCACCTACTACATCGTCGTGGACGGCTACAGCACCTCCGGCACCTACACCTTGCGCGTCGCCCGCGTCTCCGCCGTCGTTCCCGGCGACACCTGCGCCTCCTCCAGCGGCTTCATCACCAGCTCGGGCACCTGGACCGGCAACACCTGCAGCTACGCCCACGACTACACCCCGGGCTGCCGCTCGACCTCGACCGCCAGCGACGTGGTCTACGGTCTTTCCCTCGACCGCACCCGCGAGGTGATCATCGATCTCTACTATTCGAGTTACGACACGGTGCTGTACGTGCGCTCCGGGAGTTGCACCGGCACCGAAGTCGACTGCAACGACGACTCCTCCGGCCTCCAGTCCTACCTGGACCTGACCCTCGCCGCCGGCACCTACTACATCCTCATCGACGGCTACTCGACCGCCTGCGGTGACTACCAGATGGACGTCACGATGTACTGACCCCGCCGCCCCGCGGCTCGCATCGGCGCCCGGGCTTCGGCTTGCACCGGTGGGCGGGCTTGCGCAATCCTCCGTTGCCCGCCGGACGCCGGCGGGCACCGGAGGTTCGAGATGTCCCGCGACCGGATCGTCTCCCGCACGCGCCGTGCTGCCGCGCTCGCGTTCCTGCTCTGCGCCGCCCTCGCCTGCTCGCGCAAGGGCACGGGCGCGCCGCCCGGGGCGGGCGCGTCGCCCGAGGCCGGGATCGCCGCGAAGGCGGACTCGACCTCTTCCGCCGCCGTGCCGGCGGGGACCGAGGAGGCCGGCGCGGACGCCGGCGCCGCCCCCGACGGGGTTGCTCCGCCCGACACGACGGACGCGGGGGCGCAACCGGAGGCTGGTGGCGCGCCGGACGCCGAGCCGCAGGAACCGGGAGCGGACGGAGCGCTCGACGCAGGCACCGGCGAAGGCGCGACCGACGCCGAGGCTGCCGGCGACGCGCCGGACCCCGTCGCCCAGGCGATCGGCGAGGCGCTCGAGCCGGCCTTCCCGGAGGCCGTCGAGGTGGTGGCGCAGGTCGAGCACGGCGGCGCGGTGTTCGCGTTGTGCCAGGTCTACCCCGGCGCGATCTGGGAGGCGCGGGAGTCCGACGCCGGAACGCTCGAGGCGAACGTCGAACGCTGGCGCGAACGAACGCGCCGGTGCCTCGAGGAGGGCGGCGCCGCCGGCGACGTCCCCTGCGACGTCATGACGGCGCCCAACCCGCACGTCGGATGGGACTACGCCGGTCGCGACGCCGGCGTGTCGACGTTCGCCTGGGAGGCCGCACGGCTCGAACGGAACGACGACGGCTCGTTCCGTGCCGTCCGGCGCGTCACGCTGGTCCCGGTCTCGGACCAGTCCGAGGAGCCGGCCGAACTGCGGGTGCGCGACGTGGACGGCGACGGACGCGTCGAGCTGACCGTGCTGGTGGGCGTCGCCCTCCCGGCCGTGCGGCTGGCCGAGGAGGAGACGGGCGGCCTGGTCTTCCTTCTCGACGGCGAGGACCTGCACGCCCAGTTCGCCGCGACGCGCAGTTACCGCAGCCCCGAGGCCGACGAGTACGTCACGACGACCGAGCAGACGACCTGGCGCCTCGTCGATCTCGACGGCGACGGCCGGAAAGACCTGCGCGTGCGGACCGAGGGCACGATCGAGGAACTGGACACCTACGACGACGACTCGGCCAGCTCCGGCCGGCGAACCTACCGCAGCAGCCGCGACTGTCCGTACGACATCGCCGGCGACCTGTGGAACTGCGAACCGCCGCTGCTCCCGGAGAACGAGCCGCTCCACCAGGCGGCCCGGCGCCGCGGCATCGAGTTCCTCGCCGCGGGGCCACGACCCGCCGAGGGCGCGTGACCTCGGTTCCCGGCGACCAGACCTTCGGGCGCCGCCCGTTCCTCCGGGAGGGTCGTCGCGGCCGCTTTCCGCCGACGGCAGGCGGCGCGTGGACGTCCCGCCGAACCCGCCGCCGGTCCCGCCGCTACTCGTCCTCGTCCCGGTCGGGAACGCGGATGTCGTCGCCGGGCCGGATCGAGTCGGCGTCGCGCAGCCGCGGGTTGAGCTCCAGGATCCGGTCGACGGTCGTGTGGTGCCGGCGCGCGATGCGCGACAACGAGTCGCCCTCGCGGACCGTGACCATCCGCCAGCGACGCCCCTCCGCGCGGCCTTCGTCGAAATCGACGTTCCCGCCGGGCCGCGGGATGATCAGCTCCTGGCCGACGCGGATGTTGTCCTCGTCGCGCAGCCGGTTGGCCTGCCGGATCTGCCGCACCGAGACGTGGTGCCGGCGGGCGATCGAGGTCAGCGTGTCGCCCTCGCCGACGACGTAGATGTCGTCGGCGCGCGTGTCGGGGCGCGTGTCGTCGCCGGCGCGGTCGCCTCCCCCGCCGGGCACGCGCAGCTCCTGCCCCGGCCGGATCTTCGACGGGTCCGCCAGATGGTTGAGCTCGACCAGCACCGCGGTCGTCGTGCCGAACCGGTTCGCGATCGCCGACAACGTGTCGCCCTCGCGCACCGCGTACCGGCGGCCGGGCGCCGGCTCCTCGACCCGCGGCTCGAGCTGCCCGGGGATCAGGATCTGCCATCCCGCCTGGAGCTGGTCCGCCTCCCCCATCCCGTTCGCCTCGCGCAGCGCCGCCGCCTCCACCCCGAACGTCTCGGCCACCGCCTCCACCGTCTCCCCCTCGCGGACCCGGTGCCCGCGATGCGGCTGCGGCCCGACGTACGGCAGATTCGGCGGCGGCGGCCGGAAGAACGGGTACGGGTCGGTCACGCGCCCCTGGACGAACAGCGTGAAGTGCAGGTGATACCCGCGCGCGATCCCCGTGTCGCCCACGCGCGCGATCACCTCCCGCCGCTCGACGACCTGACCGGGATGGACCAGCATCTTCTTGCAGTGGGCGTAGAAGGTCACCCAGCCCCCCGGGTGCAGCAGGACGACCATCCACCCGTAGCCCCGAATCGAGTTGTCCGCGTAGACCACCAGGCCCCGCTCGGCCGCACGGATCGGCGTCCCCTCGTCGGCGACGATGTCGAGCGCCTTGTGGCGGCCGTTGGTGCCGGAGCCATAGCCGCGGGCCAACCGCCCGCCCGGGATCGGATACGACAGCCAGCTCGGGCGCCGCTCGCCGCCGGCGGCGCGCAGGTAGCGCGCGGTGAGGCCGCCCGGCGCGGTGAGCCGGTGGACGATCGCCGGCGTCCCCAGCGAGAGCTGCTCGACCAGCCGCGCCTCGGCCCGCGTCGGCGGGTCGTCGTCGCGCCCGTCGGCCGTCGTGCGCTCCTCGAGCGGCGCCGGTTCGGCCGAGTCGGCCGCGCCGGCCGCGTCGTCTTCCCCCGCCGCCTCGTCCGCCGGCAAGGCGGGGCGGTCGTCGGCCGACCCACCCTGCGGCGGCAGCGCCGCCGCGGGAGAGGAAACCGTCGCCACGACCCACGCGGCGAGCAGCCGCACCGAGAAAACCGCCCGGCCGATCGACGACATGCCGCAGCCGGTTCTACGAGGCGGCGACCGGGATGTCAAACGAACGGCAGACCCAACGCCTGCGCCTCCCGAATGACTTTTGCCCGGCGATGGGTTAGGAAGTGGGGCGCCGCCGGCCCCGGGGAGGCGCGGCCGGCGTGGCGACGAGGGACGGGAATGGCTCGGATCTACGAGGACAATTCGCAGAGCATCGGGAACACCCCCCTGGTGCGGCTCAACCGCATGACCCAGGGGCTGGGGGCGACGGTGCTGGCGAAGATCGAAGGGCGCAACCCCGCGTATTCGGTCAAGTGCCGCATCGGCGCGGCGATGATCCGGGACGCCGAACAGCGGGGGGTGCTCCAGCCCGGCAGCAAGCAGACGACGATCGTCGAGCCGACCTCGGGCAACACGGGGATCGCGCTGGCGTTCGTCGCCGCCGCCCGCGGCTACCCGCTCGTGCTGACCATGCCGGAGACGATGTCGGTCGAGCGGCGGCGGCTGCTGCGGGCGTTCGGGGCCGAGCTGCTCCTGACGGACGGAGTCCTGGGCATGAAGGGGGCGATCGCCAGGGCGGAGGAGATCGTCGCCTCGGACCCGTCGCGCTACTTCATGCCGCAGCAGTTCGAGAACCCGGCCAACCCGGCGATTCACCGCCAGACCACCGGTCCCGAGATCTGGAACGACACCGACGGCAAGGTCGACATCCTGGTGGCGGGCGTCGGCACCGGCGGGACGATCACCGGGGTGTCGCTGCACTTCGAGCAGGACCGGAAGAAGCCGCTGTGGAGCGTGGCGGTCGAGCCGGCGACGTCGCAGGTGATCGGCCCGCTGCTGCGCGGCGAACCGCCGGCGCCCGGGCCGCACAAGATCCAGGGGATCGGCGCCGGCTTCAAACCCCGGACGCTCGACCTCGGCATCGTGGACGAGGTGCAGGCGGTGTCGTCGGAGGAGGCGATCGAGACCGCGCGGCGCCTGCACCGCGAGGAGGGGATCAGCGGGGGGATTTCCTGCGGCGCCGCCGTCGCGGCGGCCCTCCGCGTCGCGGCGCGGCCCGAACACGCCGGCAAGACGATCGTCGTCATCCTGCCGGACGCCGGGGACCGCTACCAGTCGACGGCGCTGTTCGAGGGGCTCGAGACGTAGGTTCGTGCGGGACGCGCGGCGGGCGGCCGGCTCAGTACGGACCCCGGATCTGCCGGCGCAGCCGCGCCAGCGCCTGCTCCTGCAGCTGCCGGATCCGCTCGCGCGACAGCCGGAACTTGTCCCCGATCTCCTTCAGGGTCAGCTCGTCGTTGTCGCCGATCCCGAAACGCCACCGCAGGATCCGCGCCTCAATCGGGGGCAGCCGGTCGAGGAGCCGGTTCATCTCGGTCTGCCAGTCGGCGCGGCACAGTTCGTCCAGCGGCGTCGGCTGCTCCTCGGCGGTCAGCACGTCGACGAACCGCCGCCCCTCGTCGTCGCCCAGCGGCCGGTCGAGCGACAGCGGCGGGTCGAAGGACTGGGCCCGCACCGAGTTGACCTTCTCCTCGTCGAGCCCCACCTCGTTCGCCACGTTCCGCACGTCCGGTTCCTCGCCCGTGCGGGCCGCGTGCTCCGCGACGACGCGCTGGATGCGCTGGTGCGTATCGAGCATGTGGACCGGGATGCGAATCGCGCGCCCCTTGTCCGCCAGCGCCCGGTTGATCGCGTGGCGGATCCACCACGAGGCGTAAGTCGAGAAACGGTAGCCCTTGCGCACGTCGTAGCGGTCCACCGCCTTCATCAGGCCGATGTTCCCCTCCTGGATCATGTCGATCAGCGACATCCGCCCGCGGTGGTAGCGCCGGGCGACCGACACCACCAGCCGCAGGTTGGCCAGGACGAAGCGCTCCTTCTCCCGGCTCGTCTCCCGCGTCGCCGCCCGCACCCGCTCCAGGTAACGCTCGTACGCCGCGCCCCGCACCACCCGGCGCATCCCGCGAGGGCACGACCCGTTCGCCCGCGGCAGGAATTCGACGTGTTCGAGCATCCGGTTCAGCAGCACCCGGTCGATGTCCAGGTCCCGGAGCTGGCGCCCCAGACGCCAGGCTGCGGTCCGCAACTCCGCCCACCGGCGCGCGTCGAGGCGCCCGCCGCAGGCCCGATAGCGGCTCGGCCAGCGCGCCAGCACCCGCGCCTCCCGCGGCGTCGCCCCGTTGAGCATCCGGCGCAACTGCTCCAGCAGGTGGGGCAGCACCGGCGGATGGGCCAGCAGCTCCACCCACTCCCGGACCTCCAGTTCCTGGATCCGGTGCGCCACCCGGCTCTCCTCCGACGGCGTCAGCACCGGGTGGGCCGACAGGTCGCCGAAGTACAGCGCCAGCGTCGGGTCCCCGCGCTGCGAACGGGCCATCGCCTCGCGGTCCGCAGCCCGCTCCTGCAGCGAGAGCGCCTCCTGCTCCGGGAAGATCATCTCGTCGGTCGCGTTCACTGCCATGTCGAAGTCCTCTTCGACCTTCTCCTCCGCCTCTCATCCGGATGACGCCACGGGAGAGGCTCCGTATTCCCGGCCGGCGCGGAATTCGCCAACCCACCGGAATTGCAGGGCTGACCGGCACGACCGGCCCCGGGACGCGGGGCACGCGACCCGCACCGGCGCCCTCGTCCGAAGCCGCCGGCCGGAAACTGGCCCCGCGGGGACCGGGGGTGTAATCCGGCGTCCTCGCGAGCGAAGAAGCGACGAAGGAGGCGAACCATGACCCACCTGCGATGGACGTTCATTCTGCCGGCACTCTGCGGCGCCCTGGCCGCCGGCGCCTGCGACGACGAGTCGTCGAGCGAGCGCTGCGACCCCACCGCCGCGGATGCGTGCGGCACCGGGAACATCTGCGTCACGGTGCGGCGCGACGTCAGCGAGTGCCACCCCGCGTGCGACCCGTTCGCGGCGACCACGACCTGCCCGGACGGAACCGCCTGCGTGCCGACCGGTCCGGACGCCGGGGCGTGCGTG
>JAAZOP010000232.1 GCA_012797735.1 Myxococcales bacterium | reverse complement strand
CTCGCCGGCGGACGTCACGCCCGTTTCTCCCGGCGGCGAACCGCCTTCCGCTCCCGCCGCCACGTCGTCGGGCGTGACGGTCGCGTGGGACACCTCGGCCCCCACGACCGGCCGTGTCCGCTTTGGCGCTGGCGCCGGCGCCGGCCTGGTCGTCCCCGAAGCCGATCTCCCGTGTTCCACCCACCACGAAGTCGCGTTCCCTGCGCTCCCCGTGTCCGCCGAGTACCGCTACGGGATCGCCTGGTCCCCGTGCGCCGAGTGGATCCCCGGGAACGACCGGTTCGAGCGCTGGTCTCCTGCAGGCTCGGTCCGACCCCCTCCGCTGCCCGGCCGTCCCCTCGTCTTCTTCGCCTACGGCGACACCCGCGCCTACCCCGAGCGACACACCCGCGTCGTCCAGGCGATGCTGCGCGACGCCGAAACCCGTGGCTGGCCCGCCTTCGTCCTCAACACCGGCGACCTCACCACCACCGGCACCGCCGAGACCGAATGGCGCGAACAGTTCTTCCAGCCCCTCGCTCCCCTTCTTGCCCGCGTCCCCTTCGTCCCCGTCTTCGGCAACCACGACGCCCAGGACGAGGACTGGTTCCTTCGCTTCCGCCTCCCCGGCAACGAGGCATGGTTCTCCTTCCGTGCGGGGGACGCCGAGGTCTTCGTCCTCGACGCCTACGCGAGATTCGCCCCTGGTACCCCCCAGCTCCGCTGGCTCGAGGAATCCCTTGCCGCCTCCACGGCTCCTTGGAGAATCGTCGCCCTGCACATCCCCCTCCGCTCTTGCGCCGCCAATCGCCTCCGTCGCCGCACCGCCGACCGGCTTGCCGAGTGGCTCGGCCCCATCCTCTTCCGTGGCGGCGTCCGCCTCGTCCTCGCCGGACACGACCACCTCTACGGCCGCACCGTCCTCGACGGCGGCCTCACCGTCGTCACCCTGGGAGGAGGAGGTGCGCCCACCTACGAAGCTCGCGAGCCCGCTGACGGTGAGGTCTGCGTGTCCGCGCTCAACTTCGCCCGCGTCGAAATCGATGCCCGACGCCTCCGCCTCCACGCCCTCGACCCCGACGGCAACACCCTCGACGAATTCGAGCTGACCCGGGAACCCGAAGCCGTCCGCGCCGACTCAATCCCCGCCCTTCCGGACGCGGCGCCGTCCCCGGACCCCGCCGCCCCGGAGGGTGCCGACAGGGCGGCGACGGTGCTAGACTCGCCCCCCGAAGGAGACGCCCCATGCGACCAACCATCACCCTGACGCTCGCCCTTGCGACCCCTCTCCTCCTCGCCTCCGGCTCCGCCTGCAAGCGCATCCGCGACGTCAATCCCGGCCGCCAGACCCCCGACGAGATCCGGCAGCTCAAGGCCGAGGCCGCCGCCCTCTCCCCCATGGTCCGTGTCGAAGGTGGTTGCTTCAAGATGGGCACCGACAACCCGCCCCCGCCCCCTCCAGGCATGGAGGACGACGACGACAAGCTCTGCGTCCTCGGCCCCGAGAAAAACGTCGAATGCTACGGCGTCTACGAAGACGAGATGCCCGCCCACGAGGTCTGTGTCGACCCGTTCGAAATCGATGTCCACGAGGTCACCTTCGAGGCATACCAGAAGTGCGCCGAAACCCTGATCTGCAAGCCCTCCGACCTCGCCTCCGACGAAATCTTCTGGGGCCCCAATCGCCCCGCCGTCGGCGTCGATTGGCCCGCGGCCAAGGCCTTCTGCGAGTTCATCGGCCGCAGGCTCCCCACCGAGGCCGAATGGGAGTTCGCCGCCCGCGGCACCGACGGCCGCACCTACCCCTGGGGCGAGGAACAACCCGAGTGCGGACAGATCGCCATGCGTCTCGGCTCCGAGAAGGACGCCTGCGACCGCTACGGCACCAAGAACGTCGGCCTCTACCCCTTCGACAAGAGCCCCTACGGTCTCCTCGACATGGGCGGCAACGTCCGCGAATGGACTGCAGACTACTACCACCCCGGCTACTACTTCACCCTGCGCAACGTGAAGACCCACAACCCCACCGGCCCGACCGAAGCCCTCCGCGTCGTCGTCAATACCATGGGTGAAGGTCCCGACGCCGAGGTCATCGCCCTTGCCGAACCCCAACGCGTCGTCCGCGGCGGCACCTGGCTCTACGCCGAGCCCATCACCGCCTTCCGCACCACCAACCGCCGCGGCGTCGATGAAGTCCCCCGCACCAACGGCGAACTCATCTCCCTCGGCTTCCGCTGCGCCCGCTCCATCTCCTCTCCTTGATCCCCTCCCCGTGATCCTGATCGTGATCACGTCCCCGTCCCCGTCCCCGTCCAGGTCCCCGTCCCCGTCCCCGTGATCGTGGACGTGATCGTGATCGGGCTCGTGATCGCGCTCGCGCTCGCCAGGTCGCCCTCCCTCCCATCCTTCCGCCCGTTGTTGCCGGTTCGTTCGTTCGCGCTCGTCTGCCGGTGGTCGTCTTCTCCCGCTGGTTCGTGGGTTGGTTCGCGCACGAGCCGTAGGAGATCTCCCCCTCCCTCCTCCCTCGTGCTATGCAGCCGCCGGGAGACCCGAGGAGGTCGCGCTGTGCCCAAAGCTCTCGTCATCCTCGCCGACGGCTTCGAAGAACTCGAAGCCGCCGCCCCCATCACCGTCCTCCGCCGCGCCGGCGTCGAGGTCACCGTCGCCGGCCTTCACGACAAGCCCGTCCGAGGCTCCCGCGGGGTCACCTTCGTCCCCGACGCCGCCCTCGACTGGGTCGCCGATCAACCTTTCGACCTCGTCGTCCTTCCCGGAGGCATGCCCGGCACCCTCAACCTCCGCAACAGCCCCCTCGTCTCTCACGTCCTCCGCGTCGCCCAGCAGCGGGGCGTCCTCATCGCCGCCATCTGCGCCGCTCCCACCGTCCTCGCCGCCATGGGCCTCCTCCAGGGCAGACGCGCCACCGCCCACGCCTCCGTTCGCGCCGAGCTCTCCCTCGCCTGCACCGAACTCGTCGTCGACAGCCCCGTCGTCACCGATGGCAAGTTCGTCACCTCCGCGGGCGCAGGCACCGCCGTCGAATTCGCCCTCGAACTCGTCCGCCTGCTCCTCGGCGACGCCAAGGCCCGCGAGGTCGCCCGCGCCATGATGATCGATGGCCGCTAGACGATCAGCCCCGCGATGGTCCCCGTCTGGTACGCCGCCAGCGTCCCCGCCAACACCGACCGCAATCCCACCCGCGCCAGGTCCGAACGCCGCGACGGCGCCATCCCCCCGATCCCACCGAGCTGGATCGCCAGCGATCCGAAATTCGCGAAACCGCACAACGCGTACGACACGATCACCGTCGAGCGGTACGACAACGCCCCCGCGTCCTGCGTCAACACGTTCGAGAGATCCAGGTACGCCACGAACTCCGTCAGGATCAGCTTCTCCCCCATCAGCTGCCCCGCCAGCTGCGACTCCGACCACGGCACCCCCATCAGGAACGCCAACGGCCGGTGCAACTGCCCCAATACCCACTGCAACGACAGCTCCGGAAACCCGAACAAGCCCCCCACCGCCCCGAGGAAGTAGTTCAGCATCGCCAGCAGCGCGATGAACGCCAACAGCATCGCCCCCACGTTCGCCGCCAGCCGCAACCCGTCCGACGCCCCCCGCGCCGCCGCGTCGATCACGTTCACGTCCAGCTTCGCCACCTCCAGCTTCACCGAGCCCCGCGTCAACGGCTCCCCGTCCTCCGGCACGATCAGCTTCGCGAATACCAGCGCCGCCGGCGCCGACATCACCGACGCCGCGATCATGTGCCCCGCCACGTCCGGAAACACGTGCATCAACATCCCCACGTACGCCGCCAATACCCCCCCCGCAATCGTCGCCATCCCCCCCGTCATCACCGCGTGCAGCTCCGAAACCGTCATCCGCTCCACGTACGGCCGCACCACCAACGGCGCCTCCGTCTGCCCCACGAAGATGTTCGCCGCCGCCGACAACGACTCCGCCCCCGACGTCCCCATCGAACGCGCCATCACCCACGCGATGCCGCGCACCACCCACTGCACCACCCCCAGGTGGTACAGCACCGTCATCAACGACGAGAAGAAGATGATCGTCGGCAGGATCTGGAACACGAAGTTCGACAGGGCAGGGTGGATCGACCCGGAAACGTACGACGCGAGCACGAACGACGTCCCGACCCGCGTGAACTCCAGCAGCTTCACCACCGCGTCGTTCGCCGCCGCAAACGCCGCCCGACCCCACGGCGCCTTCAGCACCACCAGCGCGAACAGGAGCTGCAACCCCACCCCCCACGCCACCAGCCGCCAGGCGATCCGCCTCCGATCCGTCGAGAACACCCAGGCGATCGCCATCAGCGCCACCGTCCCCAGCAGCGACAGCAGCCGCAGGTGCCACGGCGTCCCCGAACCCTCCACCCGGTGCAGCGTCACCGGCGCCGTGTAGCCCACCGAGACCGACGCGGACGCCGAACACCGCTCGGGCCGCCGCGAACAACCCAACGTCTCCGCCAGCGGACCCGTCCCCAGGCTCGCGACGATCGTCGCCTCCCCGGCGCTCAACCCCAGCAGCCG
>JAAZOP010000231.1 GCA_012797735.1 Myxococcales bacterium | reverse complement strand
TGCGAGGCCGACCCGGACTGCGACGACCGGGACGCGTGCAGCGGCGTGGAGACCTGCGACGTCGAGACCCATCGCTGCGCAACCGGCGCGCCGCTGGCCGACGACACACCCTGCACCACCGCGGGCGGCGCGCCGGGACGCTGCCGCAGCGGACTCTGCGCCCGCACCGGCTGCGGCGACGGCACGCTGCAGCCCGGCGAGGAGTGCGACGACGGCAACACCGTTCCCGGCGACGGGTGCGAGACGACCTGCGCCTTCTCCTGCCACGACGCCGCCGAGTGCCGGGAAACGCCGGACGACCCGTGCACGATCGACACCTGCGAGGTCGGCGGCACGGGCCAGTGGTGCCGTCGCGCCCCCGGCAGCGGGCCATGCGACGACAGCGACGACTGCACCGCCGGCGACCGCTGCGACGGCGCCGGCGCCTGCCGCGGCACGCCGATCGATGCCGACGCGGACGGCTACGGCCCGGGGGCGGCCTGCGGCGGCGACTGCGACGAGGGTGCGCCGGCCGTACACCCCGGCGCGACCGAGCTCTGCAACGCGATCGACGACGACTGCTCCGGCGCCCCCGACGACGGCCCCGGGATGCTCTGCGCCCGGGGCTCCTCGCGCGCCTGCATCGTCGAGGGTCCCGCCGGGTCCTGCGCGGGCCTCGAGACGTGCCGGAGCGACGACTGCCGCTGGAGCGGAACGTGCGAACTTCCGGCCGCCGAGAGCTGCAACGCGTCGGACGACGACTGCGACGGTTCGACCGACGAGGAATTCGAGTGCGTCCAGGGAAGCAGCACGCCGTGCACGACGTCGTGCGGCGTTCCCGCCGCGCGGCTGTGCAGCGCCGCCTGCGTCCTGGGTCCGTGCGCCGCGACCGAGGTGGCATGCAACGGCTGCGACGACGACGCCGACGGCCTGACCGATGAGGGAAACTGGTGCCCGGTCGGCGGACTGCCGACGACCGAAAACCTGTTCGCCGTCCGGGGCTCCGGCGCCACGGACGTTTGGGTCGTCGGCAACGCCGGCGCGATCCTGCACTGGGACGGAACGGCCTGGTCGAGCGTGCCGGGCGGTGGGTCGCGCGTCCTGCGCTCCGTGTTCGCCGCCTCGCCCACCGCAGCCTGGGCCGTCGGCGACGCCGCCGCGATCCTCGCCTGGGACGGAACGGCCTGGGCCGCCGAGTCCGCCCCCGCCGGCACCGGGAACCTCCGCGGCGTCTGGGGCCCCTCGGCCGCCGAGGTCTGGGCCGTGGGCGACGGCGGCCGGATCCTGCGGCGGACCGCCGGCGGCTGGGCGGTCGTGGCGAGCGGCACGACGCAGGACCTCGGCGGCGTGTGGGGCGCCGCCGCGAGCGACGTCTTCGCCTGCGCCTCCCACAAGACCTACACGCGCTGGAACGGCGCCGCCTGGAGCGCGGGCACGCTCGGCGACGGCAACTTCGACGCCTACGCCGTCGCCGGCTCCTCGGCCGGCGACATCTGGACCGTCGGGTCGGGCGGCGCATGCCGGCACTGGGCGGGTTCCGGCTGGTCGTCCGTCGCGAGCGGCGCGACCGTCGCCCTGCGCGGCGTCTTCGCCCCGTCGCGCTCGGAGGCCTGGGCCGTCGGCGACGGCGGAACGATCCGCCGCTGGAACGGTTCGGCCTGGAACGCCTCGACCAGCGGCACGACCCGCACCCTGTACGGCGTGTGGGGCCCCTCGGCCGCGGAGATCTGGGTCGTCGGCGCCTCCGGCACGATCCTCCGGGGCCGCTGGTAGGCGCCTGCCGCCGCGGCGGCCGCCTCGACCGGCTGGTCAATTCCCCTCGATCGTCCAGTCGGCGGCGAGCGGCTCCTCGCCGGGCGCCAGGAGCACGCCGGCGGTGATCGCGCCGCCGGCCACCACCGCCCCGATCACCGTCCAGAACCACCATGCCTCGACGATGCTCGAGCCGCCCTCCTCCTCCGCCGGCTCCTCGGACGACGGAACCGCGGCCGGCGCCGGGCCGAACTCGAGCTGGACCTCGACGGCTTCGGCCGGAGCGATGTCGACGACCTCCCGCACCGTCCGCCCTTCCAGATGCGCCTCGAAGACGTGCGTGCCCGCCATCAGTCGCAGCGGGCGCGTCACGGCGCCGCGGCCGGCGGGGAGACCATCGACGAGCAGCTCCGCCTCCGCGCGGTCCGCCCGGACCGTCACGCGCGCCAGCACGGCATCGATCTCGGCCACGACGCGCCGCGCCTCCTCGACGCGCGCCCGGGCGTCGTCGGCGGCGGTCTCGAGATACTGCTGGAGGGTGTGGAGGGCGGCCGGCAGGTCGGCCAGCGCACGCTGGCACATCCCGATGTTGAACAGCGTGACCGCTCTCGGGCTCAGCCGGTTGGACTCCTCGAACGCCGCGAGCGCCGCGACGTAGTCCTCGCGACCGACCGCCTCGACCCCCTGCTCAAACAGACGGCGCGCCTCGCGTCGCTCCGCCCGCGTCGGTTCGGCGCCCGCCGCCGTGGCGGCCGCGAGCGACAGCAGCAAGACCAACATCGCGTGCTTCACGGCTCGTCCTCGTACTCCGTCGAAAACACCGTGCCGAAGCGGCCCGTCAGCCCCACGTCGGCGCCGCGCCCGCCGCCGTCGCGCCCTCCCGGCCGGCGGACCCGCCGCAAGTGCACCTCGAGCGTCCGCGACTCGGAAGGCACCACGCTCTCCACCCACGGTTCGTAGCGCCCGCCCGGCACGGTCACCGCCAGGCGCACCGGCCGGGTCCCGCGCGGCAGTTCCACGAAATCGGATTGCGGCGCCGGCTGGCCGTCGACCCGCACCTCGGCCCCCGGCGGCACCCCGGCGAGCGTCAGGCGGACCGTCGCCGGGACCGCCGCCGCGTCCGGCGCGGAAGCGACCTCGGCCGCCGTCGAGGGAGTGAGGTCCCCGGCCGAACCCGTCGCGTCCCCGGCGCCCCCCGCCTCCGGCGGGGACGCCTTGGCCCCGGCCGCGTCGCGCTCCGGCCCGCCGCCGGATTCCGGCCGCGCCTCCTCCACGCCCGCCTCCGGGACCGCGGCCAGCACGGGCACCGAAGCGTCGGCCGCGACGACCGGCGCCGCCGGGACCCGCCCGGACCGCCCCACCAGCACGATCACCAGCGCGATCACCAGGGCCACGCCGACGATCGCGGCGGCGACCACCGGCGGCCGCAGCCACGGCCGCGCCCATTGCGCCTGGATCGCCGACGAGCGGCCGGCGATCACGGAGCTCCCCGTCGGCTCCTGCCGCACGAGGGGCAGCGCGGGGAACGAGGTTTCCGTCGAGGTCTCGGAGACCCACTTGCGCTCGAACTCCAGCAGATCGGACTGCATCTGCCGGGCCGAGGCGTACCGCTCCTCCCGCTTCTTGGCCACCGCCTTGGCGACGATCTCGACCAGCCGCTCCGGTGCGTCCTCGACGAACCGGCTGACCGGAGGATACGCCGGCGGTTCCTCGCGCTCCGCGTAGCGCTCCATCCACAGCAGCTGGGACTTCGTCTCGCGGTAGGGGAACCGCCCCGCGAGCATCCGGTACAGCACCATGCCGCAGGCGAACACGTCCGCCCGCTCGTCGAGCGGCAGGTTGAGGAGCAGTTCGGGAGCGACGTAGGCGGGCTTCCCCATCCACGTCCCCTCCTGCGTCACGCCGACGTGCGTGCTGCCCTCCTCGAGCGGCCGGGCGAGACCGAAGTCGAGCAGCTTGACGTGGATCTCCTGCGGGCTCTCGGGAATCAGGAAGATGTTGGATGGACCGAGATCCCGGTGGACGACGCCGACGGAATGCGCCGCCGCGAGGCCGTCCAGCGCCTGGAGCATGATCTGCACGGTGAAGTGCACCGGCGGACGCTCGACCCGCCGCAACAGGGCCTCGAGCGACTCGCCCTTGAGCAGTTCCATCACGACGAACGGGATCTCGCCGCTGTCCGGCGGCGGCAGGTGCCAGTCGAAGATATCGACCACGTTCGAATGCCGGATCGACCGCAGCGCCTTCACCTCCCGCTCGAACCGCGCGTAGTAGACCGGGTCGCCCAGGAGATGGCTGCGGATGAACTTCACCGCGAACCGCTCGTGCGTCGTCGTGCGCTCGGCCTCGTAGACGCTCCCCATCCCCCCCGCCGCAATCGCCCGGAGGATGCGGTATCCCGGCAGTTCCACCGGGACACCGCGCGCCGCGTGGCCCGCGACCGGCATCGTTGCCACTGTAGGCGCTCGCCGCAAGGGGTGTCAAACCGCCGGCCGGCGATGCGGACTTCGGCGACACCCTGACGGCCTCCGCCTTTGACACGCCGCGTCCCGCCCGCTATGAACGCTCCGAGGGAAAGGGACGACGCGCCGCATGGGCCCCCGCATCCGCCGACTCGCGATCTCCCTGCTCGCCGCCGCCGCGCTCCCCGTCGCGGCGACGTCCTGCGCCGACGACCCCCCGACCGTCCGGCTCGTCATCCGCGCCGACGACGCCACCGCCGCCAGGCTCCTCGACGTCACCGTCCGCGTCACCGCGCTGATCCGCACCACCGCCGGCGACGTCGTGCTCTGCATCCCGTGCGAGCGGGTGTTCCACCCGGCCGACGGCGGTTCCGCCGACGCGTTCCCGATCGTCGTCGATTTCGTGCGCCGCCAGACCGCCTACGACGAGGCGTGGTTCATCGTGACCTACCGGAGCGAAGGCCCCTTCGACGTCGTCTCGGGACGGATCTACCACCGCATGACCTGGCCGGACGAAGGCGTCGTCTCCCATACCGTCGAGATCCAGGCGGCGTGCCTGACCCAGACCTGCGCGCCGGGATCGCACTGCATCGATGGCGCCTGCCACGCGGCGGTTCCCGAGGTCCCGGACGAGATCCTCGACGAGGCGTGGGGTTCGCGGCCCTGCTCGGCGAGCTGCTCCGGTCCGGACGCCGGCGCGGACGCCGATGCCGGCGCCGACGCCGATGCGGACGCCGGCGCCGACGCCGACGCGATCGCGGAGGCCGGCGACGCGACGGCGGACCCGGGCCCCGACGGCCCGACCCCCGGCGACTGACCCCGGACCGGGCTCGACTCGCCCGCCGGATCCGGGACCGCCCCGGGCGGTCCGGGAAAGGAGCGGAAGGATGGAGACGCTGCGCTGGCGCACCGAAGGTCGCATCGGGTTCCTGACCCTGCACCGGCCCGCCCAGTACAACGCGGTCGATCGCACGATGCTCGAGGAACTGGAGGCGTTCTGGCGCGAGCGCCGGTACGACGAGCAGGTCGGGGTCGTCGTGTTGGACGGCGGCGACGCCAGGGGGTTCTGCGCCGGCCTCGACATGAAGACGCTCGGCCCCGAGATCTTCGCGCTCGAGCCGGCCGCGATCTACGACGCCCAGCGCCGCCTCGCCCGCCTGCTGGTCGCGATGCGGCGGGCGCCGCAGCCGATCGTGTGCGCCGTCCACGGTTCCGCCGCGGGCCTCGGCTTCTCCTTCGCCATGGCCGCGGACGTCCGCGTGGTCTCCGAGGACGCCCGCTTCTCCGCCGCCTACATCAACATCGGGCTGGGCGGCGCGGACATGGCGAGCAGCTACTTCCTGCCGCGCCTGATCGGCGCGGGGCGCGCCGCCGAGTTCCTCCTCACCGGCAACTGGATGAGCTCCGAGGAGGCCCTGGCGCTCGGTTTCGCCTCCCGCCGCGTCCCCCGGCCGGATCTGCTCGCGACCGCCGCCGAGCTCGCCCGCACGATGACCGCCAAGAACCCCCTCGGTTTGCGGCTCACCAAGGAGGCGCTGAACGTCGCCCTCGACGCCGGCGGCCTCGAGGCGTGCCTCGAGGTGGAGGACCGGAACCAGACGCTGCTGATCCTGGCGCGCCGGCTCCAGGGCTAGGCCGCTGCGCGCGACCGCCGGCCGGCGGCCGTTGCGTCAGTTCTCGAGACCGTGCTTCTTGAGCAGGCGGTAGAGGTGGACCCGGTCGATGCCCGCCCGCCGTGCGGCCTCGGAGACGTTGCCGCCGGTGCGACGCAGCAGGCCGGTGAGGTACTCGCGTTCCCAGGCGCGGACCAGCCGGTCCTTCGCCGCGTGGAACGGCTCGTCGGTGTCCGCCGCAGGACGCTCGGCCACCCCGGGCAGGTCGAGTTCGAGGAGCTGCGGGTTGAGGCGGCGGGCGTCGGGCACCATCGCCAGCGCCCGCTCGACGGTGTTGCGCAGCTCGCGCACGTTGCCCGGCCAGTCGTACTCGCGCAGCAGCGACAACGTCTCGGCCGGCACCTCGACGGTCCGCCCCGGCTGGAACTCCGCGATGAACCGCTCGACCAGCAACGGAATGTCGTCCTTGCGCTCGCGCAGCGGCGGCAACGTGATCCGCAGCACCGCCAGGCGATAGTACAGGTCCTGGCGAAACCGCCCGGCCTGCACCTCGGCATCGATCGGCCGCTGCGTCGCCGCGATCACGCGGACGTCGACGGGACGGTAGTTCGAGGCGCCGACGGGCTTGATCTGCTTGCGGTCGAGCGCGCGGAGCAGGCGGGGCTGCATCTCCGCCTCGAGCTCCCCCAGCTCGTCGATGAAGATCGTCCCGCCCTGGGCCTGGACGAACGCGCCGGTCCGGTCGGCCGTCGCGCCGGTGAACGAGCCGCGCAGGTGGCCGAACAGCTCGCTCTCGATCAGGTTGCGGCTGAGCGCCGCGAGGTCGCAGACGACGAACGGCCCGTCCCGCCGGCGGCTCGCCCCGTGGATCGCCGCCGCCAGCTCCTCCTTGCCGGTGCCGGTCTCCCCGAGAATCAACACCGGCGCATCGCTCGCCGCCGCACGCTGCGCGAGGGCGAACACCTCGCGCATCCGCAGGCTCTGGCCGACCACCCGCCCGAAGGAGGTCTCGCCGAGCGGCGCGACGCCGAGGCGGGTCTCCGGCAGGACCAGGCGCAGGGTCGTCATCCCGATCTTGAGCGACGCGCCGAGCAGCACCTCGATCGCCTGGAACCGGGCGCCGTTGTAGTAGCTGCCGTTCTTCGAGTCCAGGTCCCGGCAGAGCACGCGGTGGTGGTGCACCTCGAGCTGCAGGTGCCGGCGGGAAACGGTGCGGTCCGAGAGCACCAGGTCGCAACCGGTCGACTTGCCGACGACGTAGGCGCCGCGCGTCAGCGTGATGCCCCGCCCGAGGTCGGGGCCGTCCGCCACGACCAGCCGCAACCGGCTGGGCAGCATCTCCGGCGGCCCGGTGAGCATGTCGGTCGGCACGCCCGGCTCGTCGCCCCCCGGTCGGCGCGAGTCGTTCATCGCGCGCACTCTATCACGATCCGGCCTCGGCCGGTTCCCCCGCGACAACCCGTCGCCGGGCGACCGGCGACCCGGCGAAACGCCCGCCGCGTCTCCGCGGACGTCAGAACAGGAACGGCGTGCAGTACTCGTCCAGGATCACCCCGTTGATCGCCTCGGTCATGCTCAACCGGCCCGCCCGGACCTCCTGGATGTCGAAGACCTCGGCGCCCGTCCCCTCGGAGAGCGGCGGCAGCCCGCCCCAGTCGCGGAAAAAGCCGGGCTCGGTGTCGTGCACCGGCGGGATGGCGCAGTTCGACGAGTCGTGGGCGGCGAACGCCGCGACCCGGACCTGCCGCGCCCGCAGTTCCTCCAGCACCTCCGCGTAGGTGTGCTGCACCGCGATGCCCGCCGAACCCAACCGGCTCGGCCGCTCGACGAACGTGTCGTCCGTTGCCAGGATCAGCATCCGCAGCGCGTTCTCCCGCCACGGGAACGACGTCGCCGCGGCCCAGACCGCGTCGAGCGTGTTTTCCGGGCAGTCGTCGTTGAAGCCGCCCGAACCCCCCGGCTCGTCGTTGCTCGAACAGAAGTCCCGCCAGTAGCCGAACTCCCCCTGGAGGTCCGCCAGCGCCGCGTACGGCCCGCCGCCGTTCGTGACCATCACGTCGTCGACGAACACCACCAGCCCGAACTGCGCGTCGGGCGCGAGCCCCAGCGCCGCGCTCCACACCTCGCCGATCCCGCGGGACAACGCATCCAGCACCGGCGTCATGCTCGTCGAGACGTCCAGCACGAAGACGATATCGATGTCCTGGATGCACTCGGCATCGACGTCGCTCGTCGCGTCCCCGTCCGCGCCGGCGTCCGCGCCGGCGTCCGCGTCCGCCCCGTCCTCCGTCGTCGCGCCGTCACCGTCCCGCGGCACGTCGCGCGGCCCGATCGTGTCGTCCGTCGGATCGCTGCACCCCGCGGCCAGCACGCCGGCCAGCGCCGCCCCGAACCACCGCCTCGCGTCGCTCATCGCCCGTCCTCCCCTCGCACCCGAAGCGTACAGGCCCCGGCGACGCCGGGCAAGCCACGCGGGCCGCGAACCGCCTTGCGTCCGGGCGCCGGGGGCGCTAGGTACGCCGGCCGACATGAACGACGACCTGTCCCGGCTCCGCAACCTCGGCATCTCCGCCCACGTCGACTCGGGGAAGACCACGCTCTCCGAGCGGATCCTGTTCTACACGCGGCGGATCCGGGTGATGCACGAGGTCAAGGGGAAGGACGGCGCGGGCGCCACGATGGACTTCATGGACCTCGAGCGCGAACGCGGGATCACCATCACCTCGGCCGCGACGTCCTGCGCGTGGGCCGGCCACCGGATCAACCTGATCGATACGCCGGGCCACGTGGACTTCACGATCGAGGTCGAACGGGCGCTGCGCGTGCTGGACGGCGCGATCCTGGTCCTCTGCGCCGTCGGCGGCGTCCAGTCCCAGTCCCTCACCGTGGACCGCCAGATGAACCGCTACCGCGTGCCGCGCATCGCCTTCGTCAACAAGTGCGACCGCACCGGGGCCAACCCGGCGCGGGTGGTCGAGCAGCTCCGCGAACGGCTGGGACACGACGCCGTGCTGGCCCAGGTCCCGCTGGGCCTCGAGGCGCGGTTCGAGGGGGTCATCGATCTGGTGCGGATGGAGGCGCTGCGCTTCACGGGCGAGCGCGGCGAGACGGTGGAACGCGGCCCGGTGCCGGACGAGCTGCGGGCGGAATGCGAGGCGCGCCGCGAGCATCTGCTCGACCGGGCCAGCCTGTTCTCCGAGGCGCTGACCGAGGCGATCCTGGAACAGCGCGTCACGGAGGATCTGGTGCACGACGCGATCCGCCGCGGCGTGCTGGCCCGCCGGCTCACGCCGGTCTTCGTCGGCTCGGCCTTCCGCAACAAGGGCGTCCAACCCCTGCTCGACGCCGTCACGCGCTACCTCCCCAGCCCCCTCGACGTCGCGAACGTCGCCCTCGACGTGGAGGCCGACGGCGCCGAACGCCCCCTGGTCGCCGACCCGTCCCGGCCGCTCGTCGCCCTGGTCTTCAAGCTCGAGGAAGGCCGCTACGGGCAATTGAGCTACATCCGGATTTACCAGGGCCGGCTGGCCCGGGGCGACCAGGTCGTCAACGCCCGCACCGGCCGCCGCCTGCGCGTCGGCCGCCTCGTGCGGCTCCACGCCAACCACATGGAGGAAATCGAGCACGCGTCGGCCGGCGACATCGTCGCGCTGTTCGGCGTGCCGTGCGAGTCGGGCGACACGCTGTGCGCCGAGGGACTGCGCTGGACCATGACCTCGATGCACGTGCCGGCGCCCGTGATGAGCCTGGCCGTCACGCCGCGCGACGCGAAGTCCCGCGACAACCTGGACAAGGCGCTGGCGCGCTTCACCAAGGAGGACCCCACCTTCCGCAGCCACGTCGACCCGGAAAGCGGCACGACCGTGATCCAGGGGATGGGCGAACTCCACCTCGACGTGTACGTGGAACGGATGCGGCGGGAACACGGGGTGGAACTGGCGACCGGCGCGCCGCAGGTGGCCTACCGCGAGACGATCTCGCGCCGCGCGGAGTTCGACTACCTCCACCGGAAGCAGACCGGCGGCTCGGGCCAGTACGCCCGCGTCGCCGGCTTCCTCGAGCCGCACCCGGAGGCCGACTACGAGTTCGTCGAGGCGCTCGTCGGGTCGAGCATCCCGCGGGAATACGTGCCGGCCTGCGATCGCGGTTTCCAGGAGGCGATGCGCAAGGGGACGTGGATCGGCGCCCCCGTCACCAACCTGCGCGTGACGCTCAACGACGGCGCCGCCCACGAGGTCGATTCCTCCGACCTCGCCTTCCGCCAGGCGGCGATCGGCGCGTTCCGCCAGGCCTACGAGGCCGCCGGGCCCGTGGCTCTCGAGCCGATCATGCGCGTCGTCGTCGAAACGCCCGCCGAACACCAGGGCGCCGTGCTCGGCGGGCTGCAACAGCGGCGCGGCACGATCGTCGGCACCGACGAGGGCAACGCGTTCTGCCGCGTCGAAGCCGAGGTTCCGCTGGCCGAGATGTTCTGCTACTCCACGGCCCTGCGCTCGCGCACCCAGGGCCAGGCCGAGTACACGATGGAATTCTCGCGCTACCGCCCGGTGCCGGCGAAGGTGGCCGAGGAACTCCGGCGGACGTACCTGGCGGCCCGACGCCGGGGACAGTCCGGCGCCGCCGGCGGCGGGGGAGTCGCACCATGAGCGACATCGAGCGGACGCTGACCGAGCACGGCGCGCTGCGGGTGTTCGACCCCCCCGACGCCGCCGCGGGACGCCTGCGGCTCGTCGCCGCGCGCGCGGGGACGGGCAAGACCGCCCTGCTGGTGCAGGTCGCGATCGATGCCCTCCTGCGCGGCCTGCCGGTCCTGCACCTGGGCCTGGCCGGCGACACGCTGGCGCACGTGCGGAGCTGGTACGCCGGCGTGTACCGCGACCTGACGGCCGGCCTGCCGGCGGACGAGGCGCGCGCGGTCTGGGATCGAATCGAGCCGCGGCGGCTGCTGATGCTGTTCAAGTCCGGCACGTTCACGGTCGAACGGTTCCTGGACCGCGTGCGGCTGCTGGAGGCGCAGGGTGTCTTCTCGCCCCGCGTCGTCGTGGCGGACGGCTTCGCGCTCGGCGAGCGCCTGCGTCCCGACGTCGAGGCGCTGGCGCGGTTCGCGGAAGAGCGCGCCCTGGAGTTCTGGCTCGCCGGGCGCGCGGCGCGCGAGAGCGACGACCTCGCCGCGGTCGTGGCGTCGCTGGCCGGCCCGTGCGACACGATCCTGGTGCTGGAGCCCGAGGACGACGCGGTGGCGCTGCGCGTCGTGCGCGGCCCCGCACCCGCCGCCGCCGCCGCCCTGCGCCTCGACCCGGGCACGCTGCTGGTCCGCAGGACGTAGGCCCGCCGCGTCCCGGCGGGAGCCCGCGGCTACTCGGCCCCGTCCGCCGCCGGAGGCGCCGCGGACCCGGG
>JAAZOP010000230.1 GCA_012797735.1 Myxococcales bacterium | reverse complement strand
TCGCGGCGCCCTGGGCGGCGCCGGACGGGGGCGATGCCGCGGCGCCGGAGGGGTGGGAGGCGCGGTTGCTGTCGACGGGGCTCGTGCCGGGCGTATCGGCCTACGAGAAGATGAACGTCTTCGAGCGGCCGGACTACAGCTCGGCGCGGATCGGCTACGTGCGGCGCGGCGTGCGCGTGCTGGTGCGGGGGCCGGTGGACGCGCCGCCCTGCGGCGACGGCGGCCAGCTCTGGTTCCAGCTCGAGGAAGGGGGCTTCGCCTGCGCGGGCAAGGGGCTGCTGATCGGTGCGCCGCTGTCGGCCTACCTGTACGTGCCGCCGCCTCCGGACCTCGAGAAGCCGGTGCCCTACCGCTACGCGCGCGTGCGCCGCAACCGGACGCCGGTCTACAAGCGGTTGCCGACGCGCGAGGAGCGACAGGAGGTCCAGGACTTCCTGTTCCCGCCGCCGCCGGATGCGGGGACCGAGGCGGGAGCCGACGGCGGCGCGGGCGCCGAGCCCGAGGCGTGGCCGGTCGAGCCGCCGCCGGCCGCGGACGACCTGGGAGATCTCGGCGAGGGCGCCCCGGCGCCCGACGAATCGCCGCCTCCGCCCGCGCCGGCCGCGAGTCCCGACGCGGGTGCCGCCGACGTGGGACCGGAGGACGCCGGGTTCTCGGACGCCGACCGCGAGCTGCTGCAGCGCGGGCCGCGCCACCGGCTGCTGGTCCGCGTGCTGATGGCCGGATTCACCGTCGCGCTGGCGGGGATGGAACGGTCCGAGAACCGGACCTGGTACCGGACGCTGGACGGCGGCTACATCGAGGACGACGCGATCGGGATGATCGACGTCCGCGACGAGCGGATCGGGCGGATGCTGGACGCGACGACGACCCTGCCGGTCGGCATCGTGTCGGGCCGGTCGGCGCGCGTCTATGCCAAGAACGAGCGGGGCGAGATCGTGCCCGAGGGGGCGCTGGGCAAGTTCGACTCGTTCGCGATCGTCGGGGAGGAGCGGCGCGGCGACCGCCTGTTCTGGGCCACCGCCGACGGCAAGTACGTCGCGCGCCAGCGCGGCATCGTCGTCGTCGAGAAACTGGACCCCCCCCGCGCCGTCGGCCGGTGGGACAAGTGGATCGTGGTCGACCTCACGCTCCAGACGCTGACCGCCTACGAAGGTCCGGTGCCGGTGTTCGTGACGCTGGTGTCGACGGGCAAGGAGGGATTCGAGACGCCGCGGGGCGTGTTCCGCATCCTGGCCAAGCACATCTCGAACCCGATGGACGACTTCACGCTGGGCGAGCCGTACGCGATCGACGAGGTGCCGTACGTGATGTACTTCCAGCAGAACGTGGCGCTGCACGGGGCGTTCTGGCATCGGGGGTTCGGCGCCGTGCGCTCCCACGGCTGCGTCAACCTCGCGCCGCGCGACGCGCACTGGCTGTTCGACTGGGTCCATCCGTTCCGGCCCGAGGGGTGGTACGGGGTGTACGCGACCGACACCGACCCCGGGACGATCGTCTGGGTGCGCAAGTCCGAGCCCCGGGACTGAGCGGGGCTGCAGGGAGCCGACGATGCGAAGGATCCTCGTGCTGTGCCTGCCGCTCGCCGCGCTGCCGGCGTGCCGCAAGGACGGCGGCCGGCCGGTCCCGGGCGTCGTGGTCGTGGATCGCAGCAACGGTGCGCTGCCGGAGCTGCGGGCGCTCCGCGTCGCCCCCGGCCAGATCGCGCTCGACGGGCGTCTCGACGAGCCGGTCTGGCGGCGCACCGGCACGACGGACGCGTTCGTCTCGACCGGCAGCGGCGCGCCGGAGCCGGGGTCGCGGGTGCAGGCGGCCGCCTGGGTCGCCTGGGACGACGAGCGGTTGTACGTCGCGGCGCGGATCGAGGAGCCGGACCCGGTGGCGGGTTGCGACCCGGCCGCGCGAGACCCCCACGTCTGGGAACGCTCGTCGGGACTGGAACTGATGCTCCAACCGGGGGACCCGGGGGACAACCGGGAGTACTACGAAATCCAGATCGACCCCGGCCGCGCCCTGTGGACCACCGCCTTCGACGACTACAACCGGCCGATCACCGACGGTCCGGACGGCCGGCGGTTCGGACACCAGGAATGGGATCCGGCGATCGAGTCGGGGGTGCGGATCGATGCCGGCGCGGGGAACTGGACCGTCGAGTTCGCCATTCCCTGGGCCGACGTGCGATCGACGCGCGTCCCGGTGCCGCCGCGTGCCGGGGATGCGTGGCGGATGAACTTCTACAGCTTCCGCGACGGGCAGGCCGACGCGCTGGCCTGGTCGCCGATCCGCGGCGAGGGGAACTTCCACTTCGCGGGGCGGTTCGGCCGCGTGATCTTCGACGGGGGTTCGTAGCGCGCGGCGCGGGCGTCCGGCCGGCCGGCGCGCCGGAGAGGAACTGCGTCCGGCTTCCCGGGCGCCGGTCCGTGGCGGGCCGCAGGCCGCTCGGGACGTCGAAGTTGCGGCCGTTCCCGGTCCCCGTCTAGGATCGACGCGGAAGGAGAGGCACGTGGCAACCATCACCGTGGATTTCGAAGGTCACCGGGTCCAGCTTCCGGCCGGAGCGAAGATCACCGAGCTGACCGGCCGGCGCACCCACCCGCGGGGGATGCCCGTGGCCGCGTTGATGAACCAGCGGCTGGTGGGGCTGGAGCAGGAGCTGGTCGACGGCGCCACGGTGCAGGTCGTGACCAAGGACGACCCGGAGGGGGCCCGGATCGCGCGGCGCTCGGTGTGTCTGTTGCTGTACGAAGCGTTCCGCCGGGTGGCGCCCGCGGCGCGGGTGATCTGCGGCCAGTCGTTGGGCGCCTGGTACTACTTCGACGTCGAGGGGGTCGACGAGCCGCTGGCGGAGCTGGTGGGGCGGGTGCGGGCCGAGATGGTCCGCCTGCGGGGGGAGGACCTGCGGTTCGAGTCGGAGCGGGTGCCGACGGAGCGGGCGATCCGCCTCTTCGAGGCGCAGGGGCGCCGGGACCGCGTGTCGCTGCTGCAGACCTGGTGGCACGAATCGCTGCGGCTCGTCCGGGTCGGCGACTACACGGACATCCAGCACGGGCCGACGGTGCCGAGCGCGGGGTATCTGCCGCCGTTCGCGCTGCACCCGTACCCGCCGGGCTTCGTGCTCGGCTTCGCGATCAACGGCTGCACGGCGCAGGACCTCGAGCGGCCGCCGCCGCCGGCCCCCGGGATGCTCGCGATCTACCAGGAGACCAAGGCCTGGAACCGCGTGCTCGGGGTGGCGAACGTCGGCGACCTCAACCGCGTCTGCACGACCAGCGCCTACCGCGACGTGATCGCGGTCGCCGAAGGGTTCCACGAGAAGAAGATCACGATGATCGCCGACGCGATCAACGCGCGGCGCGACCGGGTGAAGTTGATCCTCGTCGCCGGCCCGTCCTCCTCGGGCAAGACCACCTTCACCAAACGCCTCGCCGTGCAACTCCAGGTGATCGGCCTGCGTCCTGTGGCGGTGTCGGTCGATGACTACTACATCGACCGCGAGCGGACGCCGCTGGGGGAGGACGGGAAGCCCGACTTCGAGGCGTTGGAGGCGGTCGACCTCGAGCGGTTCAACGACGACCTCGGACGGCTGTTGCGCGGCGAGGAGGTGCAGACGCCGCGCTACGACTTCGTCACCGGGAAGCGGGCCGACCCGTCGAAGTGGCGGACGATGCGCCTGCAGGAGGGCGACGTGATGATCGTGGAGGGGATCCACGGTCTGAACGAGCGACTGACGCGGGCCGTGCCGGCGGAGGCGAAGTTCCGGATCTACGTCAGCGCCCTGACCCAGCTCTCGCTCGACGACCAGAACCGCCTCTCCACGGCCGACGCCCGCCTGCTCCGGCGGATCGTGCGCGACCGGCTGTACCGCGGTCACACCGCGGCGACCACGATCGCCACCTGGCCCAACGTCCGGCGCGGGGAGGAGAGGCACATCTTCCCGTTCCAGGAGTCCGCCGACGCGATGATGAACACCGCGCTGGTCTACGAGACCGCCGTCCTCAAGGTCTACGCCCAGCGCTTCCTGCTCGAGGTGCCGATGGACCACCCGTCGTTCCCGGAGGCCTACCGGCTGCTCAAGTTCCTCGAGATGTTCGTGCCGATCTTCCCCGACCGCGTCCCGCAGAACTCGATCCTGCGGGAGTTCATCGGCGGGTCGATCTTCCACTACTGAATCGGGCGCGCGGGCCGGGCGACCGGCGGGACGGCGCGGGTTGCCCCGCCGCCGCGCGGCGGGTACTCTACCGATCGAGGAGGTGCGCATGGTGCGGACGACTTGGTGGTGGATCCTCCCCGGGGCTCTCGCGGCGTGTTCGGCCTCCGACGACACCTACGTCCCGCGGGACGTCCCGCGGGACGACGCCGCCGACGTGGTCGATTCCCGCTGCGGCCCGACCGGCGAGTGCGAGGACGCGTACCTCACGTGCTGTCGGAGCGGCTGCGTCGATCTGCACAACGACCTGTTCAACTGCGGGGCGTGCGACAACGAGTGCGCGCTCAACGAGGAATGCCAGGCGAGCCGATGCGTCACGCCCGAGTGCTTCCCCGAATGCGACCCGCGGCAGATCTGCTGCGGCGGCGACTGCGTCGACCCGAACACCGACAACCAGAACTGCGGGCGCTGCGGCAACGAGTGCGAAGCGCCGCTGCATTGCCTGGGCGGGATCTGCCTCTGCGGCACCGGCTCCACGGCGCGCATGTGCGGACCGACGGAGACCTGCTGCCCGACCGGTTGCGTCGATACCTCGACCGATCGCAACAACTGCGGCGCCTGCGGCAACGTCTGCACGCTGGAATGCACGGAAGGCCAGTGCCGGTGCGGCGAGACCGTCTGCCCCCCCGGCTGGGCCTGTTGCGATCCCGACCGCAGCGAGTGCTTCGACACCCGCAACGACATGGACCACTGCGGCAACTGCGACACCAAGTGCGAGACGCGCCGCGCCGATGCCTGCATCGATGGACAGTGCATGTGCGGCCCGAATCCCCAGTGCTCGGCCGGCACCCCCTACCCGCTGTGCTCGGTCAGCGCCGGGATGCCGCCGGAACGCTGCTGCCGGGGCGAGTGCGAGGTGATCGACGACAGCCACTGCGAGGCCTGCGGCCGCCCCTGCTCCGCCGGCCTCGACTGCCAGGGCTCGCCCCACTGGACCGGCGTCTGCACCTTCTCCTGCGAGGTTCCCGAGTAGCGCCGGGGTTGATCCGCTTTCGTGGACACCGTACTGATTGGGGGGAGGAAGGGGTTCACGATGCCGAAGACCCATGCACCGTATCCGCAGGAGTACCGGAGACGGATCGTCGAACTGGCGCGGGCAGGCCGTTCCACCGGGAGCTTGGCGCGCGAGTTCAAGGTTTCCGGACAGACGATCCGGAACTGGATCCGGCAGGCGGACCTGGATGAGGGCCGCCGGAGCGACGGATTGACGACGGACGAACGAGCCGAGCTCGTGAGGCTGCGGCGGGAGAACAAGCGCCTGCGGATCGAGCAGGAGATCCTAAAAAAAGCCGCGGCCTGGTTCGCGCGG
>JAAZOP010000229.1 GCA_012797735.1 Myxococcales bacterium | reverse complement strand
GGCCGGGGTCGTGGCGGTCGCGCCGTCTCCGGCGCCGCCGGTGCCGGCGCGCGAGGTCCGTTCCAGCGTCGTCGCCGTGGCGGCGGGACGCGACGTGAGCTACGTGATGATGAACGTGCCGTACGACGGGGGTACGGCGACGGTCTTGTGGCTGTCCGCGTTGCCGGCCACGGTGTCGAAGGCGGTGCTGTGACCGGACGGAGCGGACGAGCGGGACGGCGGGGTGATGCGATGCGGTGGATGACGAGCGGAGTTGGAGCGTTGGTGCTGGCGGTGGTGCTGGCGCTGCCCGCGGCGGCGGCGGCCGACCGGGGCGCCTCGTGCACGCTGACGGTCGTCGAGGCGCACGACGGCGAGGCGGCGGCCTCGATGGACCCGCAGCTCGCGCCGCTGCGGTCGCTGCTCACGGTGCCGCCGTTCACGATCTTCAAGGTCTTCAAGCAGCTCTTCGTCAAGACGTTCGAGTTCGCCACCATCCCCCAGGAGCAGACGGTCGCCTTCTCCGCGCCCGGCCTGGCGGGGCTCTCGGCCCGCATCACCTACTCCGGGTACTCGGCGCAGGCCGGCGACCTGCTGTTCGAGTTCAAGCTCTCCAAGGATGGCCAGACGCTCCTCGAACCGACGATCCGTCTCTCGGGGGCGCCGTTGCCCCTGGTCGTGCCCTGGCCCGACCCGATGAACGTGCTGATCTTCGTCTTCCAGTGCACGGCGCTCCCCGAAGCCCCGGCCCCCGCCCCATAGTCGTCGTCCGGCCGCCGGCCCGGCGCGGCGGAACCGCCGTGTGCCGGTCCGACCGTGCGGGTCGCGCGCGCGCCCGAGGCTCGCGATCGGATCTCGGGGTCGGGTATCGCGCTGCTACCTGCGATCGCGCTCGGGTTGCCGGTACGTCCGTTCTTGTCCTATGCTCCCGCCGCGTGCGCGGGCGCAGGGCCCGCGCGCGGGGAATCAAGGAGGAAGCGATGTCGTACCCGAGCGAGCTCAAGTACACGAAGGACCACGAGTGGGCGAAGGTGGAGGGGAAGGTGGCGACGGTGGGGATCACGCAGTTCGCCGTCGAGCAGCTCGGCGACGTCACGCTGGTGGAGCTGCCGAAGGTCGGGGCGACGGTGAAGCAGGGCGAGGTGATGGGGAACATCGAGTCGGTCAAGACGGTGTCGGAGCTGTTCGCGCCGCTGTCGGGCACGGTGCAGGAGGTCAACGGCGCCCTGACCGACGCGCCGCAGGCGGTGAACGAGGAGCCGTACGGCAAGGGGTGGATGGTGCGGATCGCGATGAGCGCTCCGGACGAGGTCGGCAAGCTGATGGACGCCGCGGCCTACGAGAAGCACGTGGCGTCGGAGGGGTAGCCGTGCCGTACGTTCCGCACACCCGGGAGGACGTGGCCCGGATGCTCCAGGCGATCGGCGTGCCCGACGTCGAGAAGCTGCTGGAGGCGATCCCTCCCTCGGTCCGGCTCACCAGACCGCTCGACCTGCCCCCGGGGCTCGACGAGGTCGCGCTGGCGGCGCGGCTCGAGGAACTCGCGGCCCGCTCCACCGGCGCCCGCCTGTCGTTCCTCGGGGCCGGCGCCTACGACCACTTGGTCCATCCGGTCGTCGACCAGCTGCTGGCGCGCTCGGAGGTCCTGACGCCGTACACGCCGTACCAGCCGGAGGCGAGCCAGGGGACGTTGCAGGCGATCTTCGAGTTCCAGACGATGATCGCGGAGCTGTTCGGGCTCGAGGTGGCCAACGCCTCGTTGTACGACGGTCCATCGGCGGCGGCCGAGGCGGTGCTGATGTGCCGGCGGCTGGCGAAGCGCGAGCGGATCCTGCTGTCGGGGGCGTTGCCGCCGCAGGTCCGGCGGACGATCCGGACGTACACGATGGGTGCGGCGCCGGAACGGGTGGAGGACCTGCCGTACGCGCCGGCGACCGGCGCCGTGGACCTCGACGCGCTGCGCGCGAGGCTCGGCCCCGACGTCGCGGCCGTGCTGCTCGGGTATCCGAACTACTTCGGCGTCCCGGAGGACCTCGACGCGGCGGCCCGTCTGTGTTGCGACGCCGGGGCGTACCTGGTGAGCTACACGCCGGACCCGTTCGCGCTGGGACTGTTGCGTTCGCCGGGGGAGGCGAACGTGGCGGTGGCGGTGGGGGAGGGCCAGCCGCTGGGGCTGCCGGTCTCGTTCGGCGGGCCTGGCGTCGGTCTGATGGCGACACGTGCCGAGTTCGTCCGGCAGATCCCGGGCCGGTTGGTCGGGGAGACGGTCGACAGCCGGGGTCAGCGCGCGTTCGTGCTGACGCTCTCGACGCGCGAACAGCACATCCGGCGGGAGAAGGCGACGAGCAACGTCTGCACGAACCAGGGGCTGTGCGCGTTGGGGGTGACGATGCACCTGTCGCTGATCGGGCCGGGCGGGTTCCGTCGCATCGCCGAGACGTGCCACGCGCGGGCCCGGGCTCTGGCGGCGCAGGTGACCGCGATTCCGGGCGTGCGGCTGGCGTTCGCGGCGCCGTACTTCCACGAGTTCGCGGTGCGGCACGACGGCGGCGGCCTGGCGCGCGCCGCGGCGAAGCTCGAACGCGACGGCATCCTCCTCGGCGTGCCCCTCGGCCCCGATTTCCCCGAGCTGGACGGTGCGTACCTCGTCGCTGTCACCGAACGGACCCGCCCGGAGGACGGCGAACGGCTCGCCGGCGCGTTGCGGGCGGCCCTCGCCTGACGGACCGGAAACAACGGAGCAGAACCATGACTCGCATCTCGGTCCTCTTCGCCCTTGCCGCGGCTTGCGGGCTCGGCCTTCCCGGTTGCGGCGGCGACGAGACCTGCCGGCCGGAGTGCCGCGCCGGCTTCTCGTGCTACTTCGGCGTCTGCGTGCCCGTTTTGTCCGACGCCGGCGCCGACGAAGCGGTGGGTCCGGACGACGGGGCTCCGGCCGACGATGCCGCCGAGGCCGAGGGACTTCCCGAGACGACGGAGGACCGCGACGGCGACGGAGTCCCCGACCCGATCGACAACTGCCCCGATGACCCGAATCCGGACCAGGCCGACTGCGACGGCGACGGCGCGGGCGACGCCTGCGACGACGACGACGACAACGACGGCATCCCCGACACGCTCGACGACCCACCGCCCCCCCACGACGAGGACGGCGACACGATCGTCGACGCCTGCGACAACTGTCCCGAACTGCCCAACGTCCCCCAGGTCGACGGCGACGGCGACCGGATCGGCGACGCCTGCGAGTTTCCGGGCGACCCGAGTCGCGTCTCCGAGCGGCTTCGCTTCCTCTCGTTCGCCGAGTCGGCCGGTTGGGTTTCGGAGTCCGGGAGCTGGTACCGCCGCGACGACGTGCTGGGGCAGACCCAGCCGTTCGGCGGTGCGAACGCCTACGACAACGCGTGGACCGGCGGCGATGACGTGATGGTCCGGACGCTGGCCACGTGGACCGGCGGCTCCGATCCGACCTACCGCCTCGTCGGCGTCCTGCTGCGAGCCTTCGGCCTTCCGCTGCGCTTCTACTACTGTTGCGCCGACGCGATCTCCTCGCGCGTCCAGATCTGGGGCTACAACGGAGCCTTCGACCTGCTGGCGGACCGGCCGCTCTCGATGGAGGTGTCCGAAGGAGCCTCGGTCGTCGTCGTCGGCGCCGCGCGCGGCGATCGTCTGGACTGTTTCGTCCAGGACGAGCACGGTTCGGTCCTCGGTTCCGCCGAGGCGCCCGCCACGGCGTCGTTGTCCGGCGGGATCGGCCTTCGCACCTACGGTGCCACCGCCACCTTCAATTTCGCTTCCGCCTACAGGTAAGCCGTCGAAACTCGCACTTCCCGCGCCTTCCTCGACCTGCCGTCCTCGAGGTCCGAGTCGTTGTTTTCGCATTTGTGACGTAAAAACGAGTAGTTGAACGGATACTCGATCGTCGTCTTCGCCCTGTTCCGAAGATTTGACACACATAGGATCCAATGTAGTACCATGTGTCCAGGGGCCGTACCATGCGGGCCTCGGGGTTGGATGGGGTGAGTGAGGTGAGGCGATGATCACCGAGGAACGAAGGGAAATCGGGGTGGATCGAGTTCCGGTTCGTCGTCCGGTTGCGATCTGTGCCGGGCGGGACGGAGTGCTGGTGCAGGGCGAGACGATCGATCTCTCGCCGCGTGGGATGCAGGTGGCGGTCGACGGAAGTCTTCGGGCGGGGGAGCACCTGGTGTTTCGGCTGGACCTGGGGCCGGAGTTCTCGACGGTGGTGGAGGGGGGAGAGGTGGCGTGGGTGTTGCCGTCGGGGCCGACGACGACGGCGGGGGTTCGGTTCGTGGCGTTGCCGCGGCGGCCCGCGGGGAAGCTCGACCCGGTGCCGGCGACCGAACCCGCGCGGTTCGCGCCGGGGGAGGAGTTGCGGGTCAAGGTCGGCGGGATGGCGCAGGCGTTGCGGGCGGAGTTCATCGATCAGGAGGGGCCGGGCCTGTTGCGCTTCCGTTGTCCGTTGCCGTTTCTGAAGCTGCGGTCGCCGGTGGTGGTACACAGCGCGCGCGGCACGGAGGCGGTGTTCGAGGGGGAAGTCGGTGCGGTGGACGTCGCGACGACGGGGGACAGCGCCGTTCCGGAACTGGTGGTGACGGTGTGGAACGGGGCGGGCGAGGGGGAAGGGGAATTCGTGGTGGTCGGGGCGTTGGAGTCGGCGGGCGTACCGGCGTCCGCGGCTCGGCGGCCGCCGCCGGCGTCGTCGGGAGAGCGTGCGACGGTGCCGGACGCGGCGGAGATGCCGGCCGAGGCGGACGCTGCGGGAGCGTTGCCGCGGGACACGGTGGAAATCGAGCCGGTCGTCGATCCTGCGCGGCCGTGCGCGGCGGCGCCGGCGGTCGAGGAAGGCGGTCGAGGGGCGGAGCGGGTGGCGACGCCGGTTTCGGGGGTCGCGGAGTCCGAGCCGCCGGCGATTCCGGTCCAGCCTGTGGACCTCGGGCGGCGCGCCGGTGCGGCGGTGTCGGCCGCCGGGCGCCGTTCGGTCGCCGCCGTGGTCGGCTCGACGCGCGGAGCGGTGGGCCGGGTGTGGCCGCTGCTTCGCACGGTCTTCGCGATCGCGCTCGGCGGCGTCCGGTCGGCGGCGCGCGGGGTCGCGGGGCTGGTGTCCGGCGCGCAACGGCGCTGGCGCCGCTCGCGGCTGCCGCAGACCTACTCGGACGTGGTGAACCGGCGCGCGCAGCGTCCCGCGGGGCGGGGCGGGAACAAGCTGGTGCACCGCGTCGCCGTGGCGATGGGGTTGGTGGGCGTCGGTCTCGCGGTCTGGGGTCTGTTCGGGGCGTCGAACGCGGGTGGGAACCGAGCGGCCGCGGAGCCGGCGGGCGTCGCGCCGGCGCCGGCGGGTGACGGGGAGTCCGCCGGTGCGGAGCCGCCGGTGCCGGACGTTCCGAGCGCCTGGCCGTCGGCGGGCGAGTTGCCGCCGGCGGAGGACGCGGCGACGGCGGGGGTGCAGGACTGGGGCGCCGCGCCGGAGGAGGAGGAGGAGGAGGAGGCCCCGCCCGTCGAAGAGCGGAGCGCGGCGG
>JAAZOP010000228.1 GCA_012797735.1 Myxococcales bacterium | reverse complement strand
GGACATGCGGCGCGACCACCGCGTGCTCGGCAAGGCCCTCGCCGTCACCCTCGCGTACGTCTGGAGCCAACAGGGGCGGGCGGCCGCCCTGGAGGTGCTGGAAGACGCCAATCTCCAGCACAGCCACGTCGATATTTCCTGGTTGGCGCTCGACGAGTCGCCCGGCGCGGAGCCGGCGGCGCGGGAGCTGCGGGCGGCGGCCGAGGCGGGACGCGAGTGGACGCGGACCCGTTCCGGCGCGGCGGGCGAGGACCGGCTGGACACCGTCGTGCCGCTGCTCGTGGGGGGCGAACTGGTGGGCGCGGTGCGGTTGTCGGAATCGATGGCGCCCCGGCGCGAGTACGTGCGGACGAGCATCGTGCGGGCGGTCTCGGCCGCCGGGCTCAGCGTCGGCGTCAGCGCCGGGCTCGTGCTGGTGCTGGGGTTCTGGTTCGTCGGCCGGCCGATCCGCGGACTGGTCCAGCAGGCGCGACGGATCGGCGCCGGGGACCTGTCGGTGCGGGGCGGGTCGCGCCAGCACGACGAGATCGGCATGCTGGGCCGGGAACTGGACGCGATGTGCGACCGGCTGGTCGAAGCGGGCGATCGCGTGGCGGCCGAGACGGCGAGCCGGCTCGCGGCGATGGAGCAGCTCCGCCACGCCGAGCGGCTGACCACCGTGGGGAAGCTCGCGGCCGGCGTGGCCCACGATCTCGGCACGCCGCTCAACGTCGTGCTCGGCCGCGCCCGGATGATCGCCTCGGGCGAGGTGACCGGCGACGCCGCCCGCGACAACGCCCGCATCGTGGCGGAACAGGCGGAGCGCATGGCCCACACGATCCGCCAACTGCTCGACTTCGCCAGGCATCGTCCCGCCCAGCGCGCCGTCGCCGACCTCGCGCCGCTCGTCGAACAGGTCCACGTCCTGCTCACCCCCCTGGCCCGCAAGCGCAACGTGCACCTGCGGCTCGAGACCGGCGAGCGACCGTGCCGGGCCTACGTGGACGCGGCGCAGTTCCAGCAGGCGTTGACCAACGTCGTCGTCAACGGCATCCAGGCGATGCACGACGGGGACCTGACCGTCTCGCTGTCGCAGGCGCGACGCTCCGCCCCCGACCAGCCCGACCGCCCGCCCCGCGAGCACGCCTGCGTGGCCGTGACCGACCGGGGCCCCGGCATCCCCCCCGACGTCCTGCCCCGCATCTTCGATCCGTTCTTCACGACCAAGGAGGTCGGTGAGGGCACCGGCCTCGGGCTGTCCGTCGCCTACGGCATCCTGCGCGACCACGACGGCTGGATCGATGTCCGGAGCGAGCCGGGCGGCGGCGCCTGCTTCTCGCTCTGGCTGCCCGTGGAGGGACCGTGATGCAAGGACGCGTCCTGCTGATCGATGACGATCGCGCGCTCTGCGAACTGCTCGCCGAGGGGCTCGGCCGGCGCGGCTGGAGCGCCGAGTTCCGCCAGTCCGGCGAGGCGGGCCTGGCGGCCCTCGCCGCCGAGGAATTCGACGTCGTCGTCACCGACCTCGCCATGCCCGGCATCGGCGGACTCGCGTTCTGCGAACGCGTCGTCGCCAACCGGCCCGACGTCCCCGTGATCGTCCTCACCGCCTACGGCAGCCTGGAGACCGCCGTCGCCGCGATCCGCGCCGGCGCCTACGACTTCATCAGCAAGCCGGTCGAACTCGACGACCTCGCCCTTGCCGTCGGCCGCGCCGCCCAGCACCGCGCCCTGCGCGACGAGGTCCGCCGCCTGCGCCGCGCCCTCGACCAGAACCGCGGCTACGAGGAGCTGGTCGGCGACAGCGCACCGATGCGCGAGGTCTATGCCCTGCTCGACCGCGTCGCCGATACCGAAACCTCCGTCCTCGTCACCGGGGAGAGCGGCACCGGCAAGGAACTGGTCGCGCGCGCCCTCCACCGCCGCAGCCGACGCCGCGACCGCCCGTTCGTCGCCGTTTCCTGCGCCGCCATCCCCGAAACCCTGCTCGAAAGCGAACTGTTCGGCTGCACCCGGGGCGCCTTCACCGGCGCCCGCGAGGACCGCCCCGGCCTGTTCGTCCAGGCCGACGGCGGCACCCTGTTCCTCGACGAGGTCGGCGAACTGCCCCTCGGACTGCAACCCAAACTGCTGCGCGCCCTCCAGGAACGCACCGTCCGGCCGCTCGGCGGCTCCGCCGACGTGCCGTTCGACGTCCGGCTCGTCACCGCCACGAACCGCGACCTCGAGGCGATGGTCGAGGAGCGGACGTTCCGCGAGGACCTGTTCTTCCGCATCCACGTGGTCCACATCCACGTCCCGCCGCTGCGGACCCGGGGCAGCGACGTCCTGCTCCTCGCCCAACAATTCCTCGAGGCCTGCGCGACCCGCTCCGGCAAGCCGGTCCGCTCGATCGCACCCGCCGCGGCCGAAAAACTCCTCGCCTACGCATGGCCCGGCAACGTGCGCGAACTGCAGAACTGCATCGAACGCGCCGTCGCCCTGACCGCCTTCGACCGGATCACCCCCGACGACCTCCCCGAGAAGATCCGCAACTACCGCCCCTCCCACGTCGTCGTCGCCGGCCACGACCCGAACGAACTCCCACCGCTCGAGGAGGTCGAGCGGCGCTACATCCTGCGCGTCCTCGAGGCGACCGCCGGCAACCGCACCCTCGCCGCTCAGGTCCTCGGCGTCGATCGGAAGACGCTCTACCGCAAGCTGCAACGCTACGGCGACGCGCCCGATCGCCCGGGGGATGCGGAGGAGTAGGGTCCCAGCCCGGCCCGCGGTTTTCCTGAGTCCGCAGCATACCGCGGCTCCGCCGCTCCACCCGGCAGCACGGCTGGAAGTACCCGTTCACGGCCTCAAGCACGGCTGGCCGGAGGAACGAGTGGCGCGTCGGCGAGGGCCGCGCCTGAACCGATACGCGGGGGGTCCGGGGGGACGCAGAGGCCGCGCCTGGGAAGCCGCCGAATTCCGGCAGATGTGCGGCCGGGCGGTCCCCCCCCCGGGTGAACGGATACGGCTGGAACAGCCCGCGCCGGCAGGAAAACCGTCGAACATGTCGCGAGGCGGAACTCCCCGCGGGGTAGAATGCCTCGCGTCGCTGGTCGAACCGCAACATACCGTCTTCGTAGAGATTTCTGGCGGTCTGCCCCGAGCTCCAGCCGCCTTCGGGGCAACCCTCCCCGTTGCTTCGCCCTCGTAGATCCAATGATTTAGATGCATTGCCGATGGCACGCCGGCCGCAAAGCCAGCGCGCCGATGCCCGGGCTTCGCATCCTGCTCGCCGAAGACGACCCGGACCTCCGGCGACTGCTGCGGGAGGTGCTGGACAACCTGGGTGCCTCGGTCGTCGAGACCGCGGGCGGCACTCCATTGCTCCAGGCGTTGGCCGCCGAAGGGCCGTTCGATCTCATCGTCGCCGACGTCCGCAACTCCGGCACCGATGGGTTGCGGTCGCTGTCGCTGGCGCGCGCGGTCGGCATGGAGACGCCGTTCCTGGTGCTGACCGCCTTCGGCGATGCGGATACGCGCGCCCGCGTCGCCGAACTGGGCCGTTCCGAGCAGTTGGACAAACCGTTCGACACGCAGGAACTCCTGCAACGCGTGCGGCGGCTGGTGCGGGTGTCGGGCGAGGCTCCCGCACGTTCTGGAGGGGATGACGGCTGAAACCGTCCTGTGGAGAGGAGGAAACATGCGACGAATCGTGCACCTGACGCTGTGGACCGCCCTGCTGGCCCTCGGATTGACCGCCTGCGGCCCCGAGTATCCGGAGTGCGAGGAGGACGAGGACTGCAAGGAGGTGCATCCGGACGAGTGGTGCGTGAACAACCTGTGCGTGAAGTGCCGGAACGACCAGGACTGCCTGGTCGGCCAGCAATGCCGGGACGGCGCGTGCCGCGACATCCCCGGGTACTGCGACGCCGAGCGGCGATGCCCGATGGGGCAGGTCTGCCGCGACAACCGTTGCTCGCCCTGCGTGAGCGACGACGAGTGCGGGCCGGGCATGGTCTGCCGGAACGGCACCTGCACGCCGTTGCCGCAATGCGATGCGATGCGGCCCTGCCCGGCGGGTGAGGAGTGCGTGAACGGCTACTGCCGTCCGATTCCGCCGCCGGCGGAATGCCAGTTCACCTCGGTCTACTTCGACTACAACAAGGACAACATCCGCCGCGACCAGCGCGACGCGGTGCAGGCCAACCGGACCTGCATGGGCGAGCACAACCGGGTGGTGCGGCTGACCGGGTATTGCGACGAACGCGGCAGCGAGGAGTACAACATGGCGCTCGGGCAGCGTCGCGCCGACGCCGTGCGCCGCTACCTGATCAACCTGGGCGTGCGCAGCAACATGATCGGCGGCACCAACAGCCGCGGCAAGCTCGAGTCGCGCCGCTGCTACGACGAGGCGTGCTGGCAGCAGGACCGTCGCGTCGATTTCCGCGACTAGGACGACGATGCGTTCGACGATCCCCCCTTGCGCGCGACCGCCCTCCCGTCCCGGGTCCGGGCCCCCTTCCCCGGCCCCGGGTCGTCCCTCCTCCCGGGCCCTCGCGTGCCCGTCCCCGGCGCGTTCCACCACGCGAGGCGGGGACCGCGGCCTTCCCCTCGCCGGCCGGTCTGCCCGGTGCTCCCTCCTCTCGTGCCGCGACGACCGGCCGGCGAGGGGCTAGGCCGCTTCGCCTCGAACATCGCCGGCCGCGGCGGGCTGCCCCTGCCGCCGGCGTTCGCGCTCCGCCGCGCCGGCCGGAGTTCTGCGGTACCCCGCCGCGGGCCGTGCGTCGCGGGCCGCGCGTTGCCCGGACGGCCCGTCGTCTGGCATGCTCGCTTCGGCCATGGCCGCTTCGCCCTCCACGCATCGCTCCTCGAGTCCACCCCTTGCCGGTTCGGCGTCGGACGAGCACGGGTTTCCGCCCGTCGAACCGGCGCTCTCCCTTTCGCGCTGGCTGGCGCTGGTCGCCGGCGGGGTCGTGCTTGTCGCGGTCATCGG
>JAAZOP010000227.1 GCA_012797735.1 Myxococcales bacterium | reverse complement strand
CGCAGCGCCTCGGCCAGCGCGATCGTGCGGCCGCCGGCGGCGCGCACCTCGGCGAGGGCGCGTTCCCCCGCGGCGGGGTCGACGGCGCGGACGGCGTCGGTGACGACGGCGACGTCGATGCCGCGGGAACGCAGGCCCAGGGCGGCGGCGCGGACGCAGAACTCGGTGGCGACGCCGACGACGATCGCCAGTTCGGGTCGCAGGGCCTCGAGCGCGGCATCGATGTTGGCGTGGTCGAGCACGGAGAGCGACTGTTTCTCGAGGCGGAGGGTCTCGCCCTCGGACAGTTCGAGCGGTTGGGGGACGTTGGGGATGACGCGGAACGGTCCGACCACGGTGGCCGGGATCTTCTCCTGGCCGCGGGTGCCGACGACGCAGTGCGGAGGGAAGGTGCCGAACTCGGGGTCCTGGGCGGCGTGGGCGTCCATCGAGGCGAGGACGGGGACGCGGCCGTCGCGGGCGGCTTCGAGGATGCGGCGGACGGCGGGGACGATCGTTTCGGCGCCCGGCACATACAATCGGCCGCCGGGTTCCATGAAATCGCGTTGCGTGTCGATGTCGAAGACGACGGTCCTCACGGAGAGCCCTCCGCGGCGCGGATCTCGCGGCGCAGTTCCTCCGTCAGCCGGCGCAGGGCGTCGCTGACGACGACGGGATAGGGGTCGGGGTCCTGCAGCCGCCGCAGCCCTTCGGGCAGGCGGCGGACGGCCTCGGCGGCGCGGGCGCGGATGCGGTCGAGCGGTTGTGGGGGGGCGACACGGCGGCCGGCGCGCATCACCGGCTGCAGCAACGGCTGCTCGCCCGGGCGCGGCAACTCGGCGATGCGGGCGATGCGGTCGCCGGCGGGACGGCCGTCGGCGTCGTAGGCCCGGAACACCTGTTTGCGGCCCGGGAGGGTTTCCTTGCCGGACGAGGTCTTGATGCGGCCCTGCGCGAGCGTGCCGTCGCCGATCTCGACGAGCTTGTAGACGCCTTCGAGAGCGGGGGCGTCACGGGAGGTGACGAGTGCGGTGCCGACGCCGAAGGTGTCGATCGGGGCACCGGCGGCGAGCAGTTCGGCGATGCGGAATTCGTCGAGGTCGCCCGAGGCGACGATGTGGGTGTCGCGATAGCCGGCGTCGTCGAGCATCCGGCGGACTTCGCGGGACAGGGCGAGGAGGTCGCCGGAGTCGAGGCGCACGCCCTTGAGCGGGTCGCCCAGGGCGATGGCGCGCTTGACGCCGCGGAGGGTGTCGTAGGTATCGATGAGCAGCAGCATCTCGCCGGGGAACGCCCGGTGGTAGCGCTGGAACGCCTCGGTCTCCGACGGGCAGGCCATCACGAAGGCGTGGGAGGCGGTGCCGAACACCGGGATGCCGAAACGCCGGCCCGCCTCGACGTTCGAGGTGCCGGCGCAGCCGCCGATGTACGCGGCGCGCGCGGCGCCGACGGCGGCGTGCGGGCCGTGGGCGCGGCGGAAGCCGAAATCGATCACCGCACGGCCGGCGGCGGCCTCCACCACGCGGGCGGCCTTGGTCGCGACGAGCGTGGCGAAGTTGACGACGGCAAGCACGTAGGTCTCGACGAGCTGCGCCTCGGGGAGCGGCGCCGTGATCTGGAGAATCGGCTCGTTGGCGAAGACCGGCGTGCCTTCCGGCATCGCGCGCACGTCGCCGCCGAAGCGGAAGCGCGCGAGGTAGGTCCAGAAGTCCTCGGGGACGCCGCGCAACTGCGGCAGCGTCCGCAGGTACTCGATGTCCACGTCCTCGAACCGGACGCGCTCCAGGAAGTCGAGGACCTCGTCGATGCCGGCCACGAGCAGGAACCCGCGGTTGGGGGGCAGGTGCCGCACGAACAGCTCGAAGGTGGCCGTGTCCAGCATGCGGTTGACGTGGTACGCGGCGGCCATCGTGAGCTGGTACAGGTCGGTCCACGCCCCGAGGCCGCCCTCGGCGACCGGACGGGCGGCGGGGGTCGCCGGCGTGGCCCGTACCGCCGGCGGCTGCGGGCGCAACGGCGCCGGTCGTCGCTCCGCGCGGCTCCGCTCGCGG
>JAAZOP010000226.1 GCA_012797735.1 Myxococcales bacterium | reverse complement strand
GCGGCGCCGGCGGGACCGCCGGCGGGAGCTCCGGTGAGCGCCGGGCCGCCCGGACCGGTCGCCGGACCCGTCGATGACCTGCTCGTCTCGCTGCGACCGGGCGTCCGGCCCGGCATCGCGCGGTCGATCGGCGTCGGGGACGTCGGCGAGCTCAGCTTCTACGACATCGATCTGCGGCTCGACCCGGACGCCGGGACCTTCGAGGCGCTCGAACGGCTGGACTTCCACAACGGGACGGCGGACACGCTGGACCGCGTGGTGCTGCGCGTGTACGGCAACGAGTTCGGTCGCGAGGGCGAGGCGCCGCCGGTGACGCTGCAGTCGGCCACGGTCGGGGGCGCCGCCGTCGCCGTGGAACACCCCGGGCCCACGACCTACGTCGTGCCGCTGCCCGCGCCGCTCCCGCCGGCCCGCCGCGTCGTCCTGGAACTGGCGTTCTCCGGCGCCGTGCCCCGGCAGGAGCCCGGCCAGACCGGCATGCTCCGCCAGGGTCTCGAGATGCTCCAGGGACTGCTCGGCGGCGGCGGCGGCGGCATCGAGGGGTACGGCATCCTTTCGATGGGCGACGGGATCGTCTCGCTGGCGGCGTGGTACCCGGTGCTGGCGCGCTACTTCGCGGACGAACGGCGGTGGGACACCGAGGAGCCGACCGGGATCGGCGACGTGGGCACCGAGGACCTGGCGAACTACCGCGTGCGCGTCCGGCTCCCCGGCCAGGCCACGGTGGCCGCCAGCGGCGTCGAGCTGGCCCGCGGCGCGACCCCGACCGACGTGACGTTCGGCGGCGTCGCCCTGCGCGACTTCACCGTCCTCGCCTCGCGCACCTACGCGGTGGTCGAACGGGTGGTCGGGGAGACGACGGTCCGCGCCTACGTGCCGCAGGGCCGCGAGCCGTTCGCCCAGCGGATCCTCGAGTACGCCGTCGCCGCGCTCGAGATCTACGAACGGCGGTTCGGGCCGTACGCGCTGACCGAGCTGGAGGTGGCGGCCGCGCCCCTGATCGGCGGCGCGGGCGGCGTCGAGTTCCCCGGCATCGTCACCGTCGCCACGATGCTGATGCAGGACCTCTCCGAGTCGTTCGGCGCGTGGCTGCCGCCCGGCATGAACCGCCTGCCGATTCTCGACGAGATGGTCGAGTTCGTCGTGGTCCACGAGGTCGCGCACCAGTGGTGGAACGGGCTCGTCGGTTCCGATTCCGTCCGCCACCCCTTCCTCGACGAGGGCATGGCCCAGTACTCGTCGGTCCTGTACTTCGAGGATCGCTACGGGGTCGAGCGGGCCGCCCGGGCCGCCGACCGCAACGTCAAGCTCAACTACCAGGTGTACCGGCTGCTGGGCAGCCCGGACGGCGCGGTCGACCGCGCCACCGGCGACTTCTCCGGACCGCTCGAGTACGCCGCGCTCGTCTACGGCAAGGGGCCGTACTTCTGGGCCGCCGTGCGGACAGCGATCGGCGACGAGGCGTTCGCGCGCGTGCTGCACGCCTACTACGAGCGTTACGCCTACCGGGTGGCCGAGCCCGACGCCTTCACGCGCCTGGCCGGCGAGCTGACCGGCAGGACGGACGAGTTGCTCGCGCTGCACCGCCGCTGGTTCCACGAGGCCCACGGCGACGAGGATCTCGGGAAGGCCGACTTCGGACAGCTCCTCCAGCTCGTGATGGGCGACAGCGCGGCCGCGGGCGACCTGGCCGGGATGCTCCAGGGCCTGGGCGGCCCCGACGGGCTCGCCCGGCTGTTGCAGATGCTCCAGGCGTCCGGCGGCGCCGACGGCGGCACGGACGGCGACCAGGATCTCGCCGCGCTGATGCGCATGCTCCAGGCCGGAGCCGCCGACGGCGGCACCGCGGGCGGAGCGGGCTCCGCTCCGTGGATGCCGCCGCTGCCGGGAACGGGGGACGGGGGGGTCGCCGCGGACGGCCCGCTCGGGGAACTCGGCCCGTTGCTCGACATGACCCGCCGGCTGCTCCAGCCGCTGGCGGCGGACGACCCGGACATCGCCCGCCTGCTGGATCTGCTGGACCGGATGCTGCGGGGCGAAGACGTGTCGCTCGTCGAACTGCTGCCGCTGCTGCTGCAGACGCTGCAGAAGCTCCAGGCGGCGTACGGAATGGACGGCCCGGACGCCGGACTCGATCCGTCCATCCAGCTGCTGCTGCAGCAGATGACGGGCGGGGGGGCCGCCGCCCCGCCCCCGGGACGAGCGCAACCCGACGCCGGCCTGCAGCCGTAGGCGTCCGAGGAGTCGAGGTTCGTGCGGCTGCTGATCGCCACGCGCAACGAGGGGAAGGTTCGCGAGCTGCGCCGGATGCTGGCCGGCCTGCCGATCGAACCGGTGAGCCCCGGCGACATCGGCCTGGCGCTGGAGGTGGCGGAGACCGGGACGACCTTCGAGGCCAACGCGGAGGAGAAGGCGCGGGCCTTCGCCGAGGCGGGCGGTCTGCCGGCGCTGGCCGACGACTCGGGCCTGGTGGTCGACGCGCTCGGAGGCAGGCCCGGCGTGCATTCGGCGCGCTACGCCGGCCCGCCGCGGAGCGACGCGCGGAACCTGGCCCGGCTGATCGAGGAGTTGCGGGACGTGCCGGAGGAGCGACGCCAGGCGCGGTTCGTCTGCGCGATCGCCCTGGCGCTGCCGGCGTCGGCTCCGCCCTGGGCCGGGCTGTCGGGAGGCGAGGTCCGGCTGTTCCGCGGCGTCTGCGAAGGCCGGATCGCCTTCGCGCCGCGCGGCACGGACGGGTTCGGCTACGACCCGGTCTTCGTCCCGGCGGGACACGAGCGAACGTTCGCGGAACTCGAGCCGGAGCGGAAGGACCGGCTGAGCCACCGGGGCGCCGCGCTGCGGGCGCTGGTCCGGGCCCTGGCGGAAACCCTGGGTACGAATCGGGCGGAGCCGTGATATCCTGCGCGGCGCAGGGAGGAATGCGATGCGAGCGCGGCGCGCGACGAGGTGCTCGATGGCGGTGATGATGTGGGTCGCGGCGGCGGGGGTCGGCTGCTCGAAACCGGCCGGCGGGAAGCCGTGCGAGTGTCCCGAGGCGCGGCCGGCAGGCGGCGCGGAACCCGTCGCCTCGGCCGCCGCCGCCTCGGGCGGGGCGCCGGCGTCCGGGGTACCGACCGAGGCCGAGGCGCGTGCGTTCGTCGAGCAGGAGTACGTGCCGACGGTCCAGCGACTGGAGCGGATCCTCGGACTGGCGGGCTGGAATGCGTACGTGCTCGGCGGCGACGACTTCTACCGCGCCCGGGAGGACGCGGAGGTCGTCTACCGAAGGTTCCACTCGGACCGCAAGGCCTTCGAGCGGGTCAAGGCGATGAAGGATTCGCCCGAGATCCACGACCCCAGCCTCCGGCGGCAGCTCGAGGTGATCTACCTCCAGTACCTGGACAACCAGATCGATCCCGGACTCTCGGCGAAGATCGTGGAGCTGTCGACCTCGCTCGAGGAACGCTTCAACAAGCATCGGGCGCTCTTCCGCGGGGAGGAGCGGAGCGACAACGAGCTCAAGCGCATCCTGCGGACGGCGACGAAGTCCGAGGACGCCCGGGAGGCCTGGGAGGCGCTCAAGCAGGTGGGCCCGCTGGTGGCCGAGGACCTGGTGAACCTGGTGGAGCTGCGCAACGAGGCGGCGCGCCAGGTGGGGTTCGCCGACTACTACACGATGCAGCTCGCGATCGGGGAGCAGACGCCCGAGGGGCTGAAGGACCTGATGGACCGGGTGGCGGCCCTGACGGATGCGCCGTTCGCGCGCTGGAAGGCCGAGATCGATGCCGAGTTGGCGGCGAAGTTCGGGATCGATCCGGCGGAGTTGCAGCCGTGGCACTACGGCGACCCGTTCTTCCAGGAATCCCCGCCGGTGCCCGGGCTCGACCTCGACGCGCTGTGGACGGACCGGGACCTGCTGGCGATGGCCCGCGGCTTCTACGCCGGGATCGGGCTCGACGTGGAGCCGATCCTGGCGCGGTCGGACCTCTACGAGCGCCCGGGGAAGTCGCAGCACGCGTTCTGCTTCGACATCGACCGCAGCGGCGACATCCGCGTGCTGCTCAACTTGAAGGCGGACGCGCACTGGGCGGAGACGACGCTCCACGAGCTGGGGCACGCGGTGTACGACGCGGGCATCGACCCGGGCCTCCCCTACGTACTGCGCGGATCGGCGCACACGCTGACGACGGAAGGGATCGCGATGATGATGGGGGGATTGACGTTCAACGCCCGGTGGCTGGGCGCCGTCACCGGCCGGGCTCCCGACGCGGAGACGGCCGAGCGCCTGCGCCGGCAACAGGTCCGCTCGTGGCTGGTCTTCGCCCGCTGGGCGCTGGTGATGACCGATTTCGAGCGGGAGCTGTACGCCCATCCGCGCCAGGATCTCGACGAGCTGTGGTGGCGGACGGTGTCCCGCTACCAGCAGCTCTCCCGGCCGGCGGGCCGGACGGCGCCCGACTGGGCCACGAAGATCCACCTCGTGTCGTCGCCGGTCTACTACCACAACTACCTGCTGGGCGAGCTGTTCTCCGCACAGCTCCGCTCGTACCTGGCGCGGGAGGTGCTGCACGTGGAGTTCCCCGGCGAGGTGGTGTTCGCCGGGCGGGCGGAGGTCGGACCGTGGCTCCGCCAGCACGTCTTCGCGCCCGGCAAGTCGCTGCCCTGGGACGCGTTCGTGGAGAAGGTCACCGGCCGGCCGCTCGGTCCCGAGGCGTTCGTGGCGCAGATGGAGTGACGGCGATGCGCGCGGGCGATACGGGATCGCGAAACCGGAGCGCGCCGGCGCCGCGTCCCGCCTCGGAAAGGCCCGGGGAGTCGTCCCCGACGATGCCGGTCGTCGGCACCGAATTCGCGCGCACCGTGGAGCGCCTGCGCGAGACCCGACCGACCCTGCTGGTCCTCGCCGGCCCGGTGCTGGGCGCGCGCCTGGCGCTCTCCGGCGCGCCGACCGTCTTCGGCCGGTCCCCGGACTGCGACGTGACGCTCCCCGACGAGGGGATCTCGTCGCGGCACTTCGAGATCGCGTTGGGGCCGGACGGCCGGTTCGTGGTCCGCGACCTGGGAAGCACCAACGGCACGCTGGTCAACGGCGAGCGGATCGCGGGCGAGCGGACACTCGAGCCGGGCGATCGCCTGCTCGCCGGGCACACGCCGATGCGCTTCCTGCTCTACACGCCGGCCGAGGACGAATTGCTGAACGAGCTGGAGGCGCGGGCGCTGCAGGACCCGCTGACCGGGCTGTTCAATCGGCGGTACTTCGAGCAGCGCGTGGTGCAGGAGCTGCAGTTCGCGAACCGACACGCCGCGATGCTCGCGCTGGCCATCCTCGACATCGACCACTTCAAGGCGGTCAACGACGGTTGGGGCCATCCGGTGGGCGACCGCCTGCTGCTCGAGCTGGGTTCCTACCTGCGCGGCTGCGTGCGCACCGAGGACGTCGTGGTCCGGCACGGGGGCGAGGAATTCTCGATCCTGATGCGGGAGACCGACGAGACCGGAGCGCGCGTGACGGCCGAGCGGCTGCGAACCGGGGTCGAAGCGTTTCCGTTCGTGCAGTCCGGCAACCGCATCCCGATCACCGTCTCGATCGGCGTCGCCGTCGCGCGCGGGCGCAAGGGTCTGCTCGCCGCGCAGCTCGTCGAGGCCGCCGACCTCCAGCTCTACCGGGCCAAGCACGAAGGACGCAACCGCGTGTGTTGCATCGTGGTCGAACCGCCGCCGAACCCCGCAACAGGCTGTTGACCGCGATGGTCCGTTTGGAATACAAGCCCGCGAATGACGACCCCCGCGGGGCTTTGGGCCCCTCGGAATGGGCCGCAGGGGAGAGGTAGCAGAGATGGCAAAGATGACGAAGTCCCAGATCGTTGCGCACGTCGCGGAGAAGACGGGTCTCAGCCGCCGGCAGGTGGCGTCGGTGTTCCAGACCGTCGCCGACCTGGCGATCAAGGAGCTGGGCAAGAAGGGGCCGGGCGAGTTCGCGATCCTGCCGGGCTACGTGAAGGCGAAGGTCCGCACCCGCGCGGCCGTGCCCGCCGGCAAGTGGATCAACCCCTTCACCAAGAAGGAGGAGATCCGCAAGGCCCGGCCGGCGAAGCGCGTCGTGCGCCTCACGGCCAACAAGGCCCTCAAGGACGCCATTTCCTGATCCCTCCTCCCTCGAAGGATCCGTCCGCGCCCCGAACTCGTTTCGGTCCCGCCCGGCTCGATCCCCGAGATCCCCGCTGCGGGCCGGTGGTGTTTCCCCCACCGGCAGACCGGTCGGGAATTGACGGACTCGTCGCCCGCCGGCGCGAACGAACGGATTCTCCGCGGCGGCTCCCGCGCAGCGGTTCCGCCGCGGACGGCGGCTTCCGGAAGGGCGGCTCTTCGGGTGACGAAGCTACGGGTTGGCCGGGGCGGCGGGAGCGGGCGGCGCCGGAGGAATCGGCACGCCCGCCTCGGTCAGCGCGGCGTCGAACGCCCCGGACAGCGAGTTGGGGTCGCGCGGGTTCACGTTCGCGCGCTTGCCGTTGATGAACAACGTCGGCGTCCCGTCGACGAACGCCTCCTCGCCCAGCGCCAGGTCGGCCTGAATCGCCGCCTCGAAGGTGTTGTTGTCCAGGGCCGCCTTGAACGCGTTCATGTCGAGCCCGATCTGCTGCGCGAACTCCTCGAGCGCCGCGCGGCCGTTCTGTCCGACCTTGTCCTGGTTCGCGAACAGCAGGTCGTGCATCTCCCAGAACTTGCCCTGGGCGCCCGCGGCCAGCGCCGCAGCGGCGGCCAGTCGCTCGTTCGGACCGTGCCCCTCCAGCGGGAACTGCCGGAACACGAACCGCACCACGCCCTTGTAGCGGTCCCGGACCGCCTCCACCGCCTCCGCCATGAAGCGGCAGAACGGGCAGAGGAACGCGGAGAACTCGACCGCCACGACCTTGGCGTCGGCCGGACCGAACACGCCGGGCTCGCCGGCCGTGGCCAGTTTGGTCACGACCGCCGGGTCGAGCGGCTTGTTGCGGTTCTCCATGCGCTGCAGGTCCTTCAGCACGGCGTCGTACTGCCCGAGCATCGCCTGACACCGCTCGGGCGGGAACCGCGGAGTCTGCTCCCGGACCATCTTGCACGACTCGGTTTCCTCGCCGATGTCCTTGCAGAGCCGCTCCTGCAGCTCCGTACAGGATTTCTTGGCTTCCTCGATCTGCGCCAGCGTGGTGCCGATGTCGGCCAGCGCCGCCTCGCAGGCCGCCGCGGGCAGCATCTTGCCGGCCGACCGTGCGGTCCGGCACTGCTCGCTCTGTTCGCCCGCCGCATCGCAGATGCGTTGGCCGTAGTCCGCGCACGGGCCCTCCACGGCGGACGCCTCGGCGGAACCGCCCGTCGATCCCGGCTTCGCGCCCTGGTCGGCGGCGGAGGCGCCGGTCGCGGACGGCGCCGCACCATGGGTGGAGGAGGCCGTGGACGCCGCCGTGGTCCCGGGTCCGGCCGGCTGGTCCGCCGGCGCCTGCCGCGCCGCCGCGGCGGGCTCCGACGGGACGGTGCCCTTGTGCCAGAACCAGCCGACCATCACGCCGACGGCCGCTGCCAGGACCAGGCCCAGCCCGACCAGGGGCAGGTTGGAGTCGTTCTCCTTCTTCGTCGGTTCGGTCATGGGATGCTCCTTCGTCGTCCTTTCCGTCACCTCCGGTCCGGGGGCCGCGGGCCCCCGCGGTCGGCCGGAGTACGAAACGGGCGCACCATAGTCCCGCGGCACCGACCTGTCCAGATCGTCCGGCCGGTCGTCCCACTCCGCACCGGCCGACTTGCGCGGCGCCCCTCCGTGTGGTTGCCTGGGCCCGCGCCGCTTCCCGCCGTTCGCCGGCCGGAGGGCGGTGCGAGGAGGGTCCGGCGCGTGCCCGACGACGGACGGCATCGGCCGCTGCCCCGCGAAGTCAAGGCGCTGGGGACGGTGTCGCTGCTCAACGACACGGCCAGCGAGATGCTCGTCCCGCTGCTGCCCCTGTTCCTGACCACGGTGCTGCGGGCCGGGGCGGCCGCCCTGGGCGTGATCGAAGGTCTCGCCGAGACGACCGCGTCGCTGCTGAAGTACGCGATGGGGCGCTGGTCGGACCGGCTGGGTCGCCGCAAGGGGCTGGCGCTGGCCGGCTACGGGCTCTCCGTGCTGGTGCGCCCCCTGCTCGGTCTGGCCGGCGCCGTCTGGCACGTCGTCGCGCTGCGCTTCGCCGACCGGGTCGGCAAGGGGATCCGCACCGCGCCGCGCGACGCGCTGATCGCGGATGTCGTGCCGCCGGCGGACCGCGGGCGGGCCTTCGGCCTCCAGCGGGCGATGGACCACGCGGGCGCCATCGCCGGCTCGCTGGCGGCCGCGGCGCTGCTCGCGTGGAGCAGCTTGCCGTTGCGCTGGATCTTCCTGCTGTCGGCCGTGCCCGGCGCGGCGGCCTTCGTGGTCCTGGCGCTCGGGGTGCGCGAGGCGCGCCGCGCCCCGGCGGACCCGGCGGGCGACCCGGCGGCGGGAAGCGCGGGGCAAACCCGGTCGCTGCTCTCCGAGCGGCGTTTCGTGGGCTACCTGGCGGCCGTGCTGCTGTTCACGCTCGGCAATTCCGCCGACACGTTTCTCGTCCTGCGCGCCCTGGAACTGGGGGTGGCTCCGGCGTTGGGCCCGGTGCTCTGGGTCGCCCTGCACCTGTCCCGCTCCGCCTGGGCCGTGCCCGGCGGAATGCTCGCCGACCGATACGGCCGGTTGCGGTTGATCCTCGCCGGCTGGGCGGTGTACGCGGTCTCCTACGCCGGGTTCGCCGCGGCGGATGCGGGGTGGATGATGTGGCCGCTGTTCGTCCTGTACGGTCTGCACGCGGGACTGACGGAAGGCGCGGAGCGGGCGATGGTGGCCGACCTGGTGGGGGCGGAGTCGCGTGGCCGTGCGTTCGGAGCGTTCCATCTGACGGTCGGACTCGCGGCGCTGCCGGCTTCGCTGCTCACCGGCCTGCTCTGGAAGTGGCAGGGGCCGGCCGTGGCGTTCGGCGCCGGCGCCGGTTTCGCCCTGGCGGCGGCGCTGTGGTTGTTCTTGTGGCCGGGCCTGGTGCGCGGAACCCGCGCCGCGACCGCCGGCGGAGGCGGAACGTGAATCGGCAGGAGATCGAAAAGCTGTTGCAGGCGGTGCGCGCCGGCCGGATCGCGGTGGCGGCGGCCGCCGACCGGTTGCGCCGATTGCCCTTCGAGCGGGTCGGGAACACGCGGCTGGACACCCATCGCGAACTGCGGACGGGCGTGCCGGAAGTGATCTTCGCACCGGGCAAGACCGACGCGCACCTGGCCGCACTGGCGCGGCGGTTGCTGTCCCGGCACGGCGCCGTGCTCGTCACCCGGCTCGAACCCTCGCGGGCTCCTCGGCTGCGCCGGGCGTTGCCCGGGGCGCGCTGGAACGCCGCCGCCGGCCTGCTGTCGGCGCGCCGCGGTGCGGCTCCCGCGCCCGGACCCGGTGCGATCGCCGTCGTCAGCGCGGGCACGGCCGACCTCCCGGTGGCGGAAGAGGCCGCCGGAACGCTCGAACACCTCGGCTGGGCCGTCGACCGCCTGTACGATGTCGGTGTCGCCGGCCTCCACCGCCTGCTCGAGGTGACGCCCCGGATCGATGCGGCGCGGGCGGCGATCGTCGTGGCCGGGATGGAGGGCGCCCTGCCCACCGTCGTGGCGGGACTGACCGCGCGGCCGGTCGTCGCGGTCCCGACGTCGGTCGGCTACGGCGCCAGCTTCGGCGGCGTCGCCGCCCTGCTCGCGATGCTCAATTCCTGCGCCGGCGGTGTGGCGGTCGTCAACATCGACAACGGCTTCGGCGCCGCCTGCTTCGCCCACCGGGTCTGCGCCGACGCCCGGCCCGACCCCGCACCGGCCCGACGCACGGCCGCCCGGCGCGCGGCGGCGGGGAGGGAACGATGAGCCGCCTCGCCGGTCGTTCCGGCGGCG